>DRQL01000021.1 GCA_011371465.1 Gammaproteobacteria bacterium
CGCTGCAGCTCCAGTGCCAGCCGGTCCGCCAGCGCAGGCGTTTCCTGGAGTTGCCGGTAGCCGATATCCATACTGCGCGCCAGATACAGCGTGGCATCGCGCGTCAGGGTAATCAGTCCATGGTCCTGGCCGAAATACAAACTGGCCTGTCCGTTGCTGTCCTGTGGCAGCTGTGCCGCGATATTGCGCAATGCCAGCTCGGGAATATCGATGGTGTGTAACGCGGCACCGGCCTGCTCCAGCCGGCCAATCTGCTCCCTGACCGTCTCGGTTCGTGCAACCACCACGTACAGGTGTTCCTGCACCGCGCGGGCACCGCTGGGTGGTACATCGAATACATCCAGTACGGCATCGTCGACATGAAAATCGATCAGGTCGCGAATCCGCCAGCGGATCGCGGCCTTCAGTTCCGCCGCTGGTACCTCGGGTGCTTCCACCATCAACAACTGGTAATCGCCGGGGGGTAACAGGGTGCTACAGCCGTGTTTGTCGAGACCCTGCCCGGCGATGACTTTTTTCAGTTGCGCCGTGTTGTCCTGGCCCGGCACCGGTGGATAAAAACGGCACTGTTCCAGTATCGCCCGCCCGCTTCGTTCACGCCGCACGGTAGCTGTGGAGATACCGGCCTCTGTACTCAGAAGAGCACTCGTTACATCGTTGCGAATATTTTTTTTCAGTGAGAACACATGCTGTCCTTCCGGTCCGGGCCTGCTAAAGCGTCCGGTATTTGCCCCGGTGTGTCAATTGATGATTTCCTGCCAGCGGACCAGGGTCACGGCGCTGTTACTGCCACTACTCCCGGCACCTGGAGGGAAATGCACGCCGTTCAGGTCGGTATTGGTGGTAACGGCAGCGCCGACATAGCTCCAGGTGGAACCATCGAAGTGAAGGACGTTGCCACCGTTGCGGTAGTCGCCCGCCGCCCAGCAGTCGTTGACGCTCAGGCAGTGGACGGCGTTGAGATGATCCCGCTGTGCGCCATTGCCGAGCGTAAACTGGCTCCAGGCACTACCGTTCCAGTGCCCCAGCACATAGCGGTTGCCGTCCCGGTTGCCGACTGCCCAGCAATCACCGGCATTCGCGCAGGATACCGCATTGAGATGCTGGTTGGCCTGGTTGTTGACGCCGACGGTAAGCGGTGTCCAGCCGCCGCCGTTGCGGAAATCCAGGTTCCAGTTGTTGCCGGTGCGGTTGCCGACCGCCCAGCAATCGGTCGCCGAGGTGCAGTCGATACCGTTCATCGAAACCGTGGCGCGCGACCCATCATTGATGATCGAAGTGCCGTTATAGCGGTCTATCCTGCCGTTCGAAGAAACCAGGTAACACAGGGTGTCAGGACAGGATACATCCAGGTAACGGCGGAACAATGTCGATAAGCCCGAGTTTACAACCGACCAGGTGCTGCCGTCCCACCTCGCTACTACGCCAATGGGGAAGCCGAAAAAAGAACCGGTGCCGACGGCCACGCAGAAGTTCGGGTTATTGGGTGCACAGGAAACGCCCTGCAACGCGACACGACCGGTGGTCAAAACGGTCCAGTCGCTACCGTCCCAGTGCAGGATAGTCGAGTTGTTGCCAACCGCCCAGCAATCGGTAGCAGATACGCAGTATACGCCGTTGAGTGTCCGTGTAGTACCGGAGGCAACCGCGTTCCATGCAGCGCCTTCCCAACGCAGGATGGTACCATTGTCGCCCACGATCCAGCCATCGCCGGCGGCCAGGCGGAGGTCGGCATCCACGGTCCGCACGGCCTGTGCAACTGCGCCGGATCCTGTCGTGCCCTGGACGCGGATGCGACAGTCCGTGCCAACGATAAAAGCGTTGGTGATCGTGAAGCTGCCGCGTCCCGTCGTCGCGTTCACGCCACTGAGACCGCTACAGGCGGTACCGCCCGCATACAGGAACGAGGCGTGTTCTACACCGGTCTCCGCGATAAACAGGGCTTCCACCGAGTCATTCTGTACGGCCGTATCGAGGATATCCGAGCCTGCCATGCGGTGCAGTACCTGGATCATGAGCGCCAGCGTAATGAGGACGAACAGCGCACCGATCAGCGTAACGGCACCACGCTGCCTGCCGAAGCGCCGGGTCATGGCAGGTTCCTCAGGGCGACACGCGAACGCTGCGCGTAGTTGTTACCGGCGTGGTTCAGGACCAGTTCGAATTCGATTATTGCAAGGTCGGCGTTGCCGGTCGCCGCAGTTACGCCGTCGGCCTGCCAGTAGCGGAAGACGAGACTTGCGAGTTCGTCGCTGAGTGTATAGGCGATGCCGGTGTTGATGGACGCGTAGCCCAGCCGCAGCAGGGATGCGCTGGTATCGATGGTGACCGTTTCGGTATCGGTTTTGGTGAAGCGCAAACTGCTGTTTGGTGCAGATACCGGGGTGAAAACCTGGTAGGTTCCATTGTTCCCGATTTCACGGATTTCGCGCACCAGTCGTTCGCTGGCTGCGCGCAGTTTACCCAGCGTGTGCACGGAAGAAGAGGTGTCGTTGTAGGCGCGTACCCCATTGGCAAGATACGGGCCGGCAACCGCGGCCAGCAGGGCCAGCATGGTCAGTACGATCACCATTTCCATCAGGCTGAAGCCGTTCTGTCCCCGGCACTGCATCAGTAGTTCACCAGCAGGAAAGCGATGCGCGCCAGCGACGGGCCAACGGTGGTGACATCCACGACCACCTGTTTGCAAACCGCGCCTGCCGGGCAGCCGGCGGGCGGTACCGGGGGCTGGCTGATCACGGTTGTTCGGCTGAATGCGCTGAAGCTGCCATTCAGGTTTTCGTTGATGGTGCCCACGGCCAGCTCAGGTACCGCGCCGTTGAAGCCGAGTTCGCGCCTTCGAGACAGAATGAACTCCGCACGCTCCTGGGCGAGCTGTGCCGCGGTCTGAATGGCCTCGTTCTGAAGCAGGCTGGTGGAGGCCTGGGTAAACAGGCTGAACAGGGGGACCGAGGCCAGCGACAGGACCACGATGACCAGCACCAGTTCAATGAGGGTGAAGCCCTGTTGTGTCCTGTTCATGGAGTTACCGTCACAAAACCGGTCACCGGCTGTATGCTTACCGTGGCCGTGTTGCCGCCCGCGCCGTTCAGTGTCCAGCTTTGCGCTGCGTCAGCGAGCGCGGCGCCATTCAGCGGGCGCCCCAGGCTGTCGAATTCGATATCGGTGCCGGCCAGGGTAACCTGGTTGAGCAGCGTATACTGTTGCTCTTCACCACTCGCATCGCGTTCCGGTGTGGTACTGCTGCCATCGGTGATGGCGTAGGCGGTGGCGGACCGGATCGTCACGGTCAACGACCGGCCCTGGCTCATGGCCATCATCTGTGCATGGCGCAGCACGCGACCAAACTGGTCAGCCTGTGCGGGCAGCGTGGCATCGTGAAGGGAAAAACGGGGAACAGCCAGCGCAGACAGGGTGGCAATGAACACCATCACGGCTACCAGTTCGATCAGGGTAAAACCGTGAGAAGCGGTCAGGGAGTTGCCGGGTTGTTTCCTGTCATCCATGTGCTTGCCTGCCTGCCAATAAAAAAGGGGTGGGCACGGGCCCACCCCTTTTTTCACCGGGACTCTTTGACCGTTGTTACGGCAGTGGTGTAGAGGAAGCCGTGCCGACACAGGCGACGGTGGGACTGCCTGAACTGGTTGCCGAGGAACAGGTGGAATCCGTGAACGTCGGTACCAGGTAGTTATTCGATCCCACGGTGATCTGTACGCCATCGGCGTTGGAGGAAACGGCCGCGGCGGCACCGCCACTGACTTCCGCTACCAGCTCGGTCAGCGTGGGCAACCGTTTGTAATTGGCAATGGCAATGGAATGGGCCGACTTGACCGCATTACTGGAGCCGTCCAGCGCGGCGCGCAGGGCATCGTCCTGAACGCTGGCGAAACGCGGTACTGCCATAGCGCCCAGCAGGGACAGTATCACCAGCACGGCAACCAGTTCGATCAAAGTAAAACCGGATTCATTGTTCATCTGTGTGTTCTCCTGAAATTGGGCCTGCAGCCCACGCGTCTGGCCTCTTTAGCGTCAAATGTGTGGCAATTCTTTAGCGTGTCGGCCTGTTTTTGCCCCTGACGACGGATGGCCGGGTTGACCGGAAAAAAAGCATAACTGCCTGATTTCTGGACGGGTCATATACCCCTCCGGTTGCCGGAAGAAAAACCGGGAAAATTTCTGCGCAGCCGGTCACAAAAAAGGGTTTTGCGGCAATACAGGGCGGTCAGTGCAGCGCCACCTTCGCCAGGTCCCACATGGGCAGGAAGATGCCGGTGGCCAGCAGGAACACGATGGCGGCCAGTACCACCGTCAGAACCGGTTCAATCGCCGAACTGAGTTTCTGGATCGAATATTCAACTTCGTCATCATAATATTCAGCAATTTCCTGCAGCAGTTCATCGGTGGCTCCCGAGGCTTCGCCGACCTGCAGCATTTGCAGCACGAGATGGTCGAATACGCCGGTAGCGGCTGCGGTGTTACTGAGGGACTCCCCGCGTTCAATGCCGTCGCGCATGGTCAGCACCCGTTCTTCAATAAAATCGTTGTCCAGTGCTTTTGCGACCACCGTGAGACCGGTAACGATCGGGATCCCGGAGTGCTGCACCAGCGCGAACAGGCGCGTGAAGCGGGCCAGGGTGGCCTGGTACAGTACTTTTCCCACGACCGGCAGCCGCAATTTCAACTTGTGCCACTGGTAACGACCGGTGTCGCTGTGAACGTACATGCGCGTGGCGGCAAACAGCACCACACCGCCGGCCAGCAGTAACTGCCAGTGGTTGATGGTGAGGTCGGACATGCCAATGAGGACGCGTGTTGGCAGCGGAAGCTCGGCGTCGTAACGGGCAAACATGGCGGAGAACGCGGGTACCACGAAGACGTTGATGACCACCACGGCCACCAGGATGGCTCCCAGCACCACCGAGGGGTAGCGCATGGCGGAGCGGATCTGGTCTCGTGTTTTCTTTTCCCGGTCCAGGTACGCGGCAAGTTGCCGGAACACTTCCTGCAGGCGGCCACTGGTTTCGCCGACGCGTACCAGGCTGACATAGAAAACCGAAAATACCTCCGGGTACCGGGACAGCGCGGTGGAAAAGTCGCGACCCGCTTCCAGTTGTTCGACGACCCCGGCCAGCGTCTTTGCCAGGGTACGGTTGCGCAGGCTGGCGGCCAGACCCGACAGCGCGCTGAGAATCGGAACACCCGCTTTCAACAGGCTGTGCATCTGGCGGCTGAACTGCACCAGGTCGATCAGGGTTACCCGGGGGGGAAAGAGATCGGCCAGGTCGGTGCTCATCCCGACCTTCTGTTCCACCACGCGGATATCGACCGGGGTCAGGCCGCCCTCGATCAGGCGTGTAGCGGCCAGGTCGGAGCTGGCCGCTTCGATAACGCCTTCAATGGCATCACCGCGCTGACCGCGGGCCCGGTACTGAAAAGCAGGCACTAGTCCACCATTCCGCTGAGTCGTATGGTTTCCGACAGGCTGGTAATCCCCTGTCGGGCATAGTCCAGCGCATTGCGGATCAATGGCCGGTAGCCGTCCTGCCCGAGTGCCGCCCGTTCGAACGCAGCAGGGTCGTTGCGGCGCAGGGCATCCGCAAGGGTGAAATCGATTTCCAGCAGTTCGTATACGCCGATACGACCGAGGTAACCGGTGTGGTTGCACTGGTTGCAGCCCGCCCCCTCGTAGAACGGCCCGCCGGTCGACTGTTCACCGTCTACGCTCTGGATCCAGGCCTGTTCGCTGGGTTTGAGATCGTGTTCAGTGCGGCAATTGCTGCAGAGTTTACGGATCAGCCGCTGTGCCAGGATGGCCTGGGTGGACGCCGCGACCAGGTAGGGTTCCAGTCCCATATCCACCAGGCGCATCGCGGTGCTCACCGCGTCATTGGTGTGCAGGGTGGAAAGCACCAGGTGGCCGGTCAGGGCAGCGCGCAGTCCGATTTCGCCGGTTTCCCGGTCGCGCATTTCCCCGACCAGGATGATATCCGGGTCGAGGCGCAGCGCGGTACGCAGTACACGTGCAAAACCCAGGTCGATTTTGTGATTCACCTGCACCTGGTTTACCCGGGCCAGCTGGTACTCGACCGGGTCTTCCACGGTGATGATTTTTTTCTGTGGCCGGTTCAGTTCGGTGAGCGCTGCGTACAGGGTGGTGGTCTTGCCGCTGCCGGTCGGGCCGGTAACCAGCACCAGGCCATGCGGCCGGTGAATGATGCGGCGTACGCGTTGCAGGATGTCTTCGGGCATGCCGAGCTGATCCAGCTTGCGCACGGCGGAGCCATGATCGAGCAGTCGCATGACCACCGATTCGCCGGTCTGCGTCGGAATGGTCGCCAGCCGCACGTCGATGTGCTTGTCCAGTACACGCAATGTAAAACGGCCGTCCTGGGGCAGTCGCTTCTCGGAGATATCCGCTTCGGCCATCAGTTTCAGGCGTGAAACCACCGCCGGAGCGATACGGGTGTCCTCCATGGTGGTCTCGTGGAGTACACCGTCGATGCGTCGCCGGATGCGCAGCACGTCTTCATCCGGTTCGATGTGGATGTCGGAGGCATCCGCGCGTACCGCGTCCTCGAACACCGTCTGGATCAGGC
This sequence comes from Gammaproteobacteria bacterium, assembly GCA_011371465.1. Lineage (GTDB taxonomy): Bacteria > Pseudomonadota > Gammaproteobacteria > DSM-19610 > DSM-19610 > Thiogranum. The sequence continues at coordinate 6,597 of DRQL01000021.1, forward strand.
GTACTACTGGCGCATCACTCTGGTTGCTGCCGGCGGAAAGGCTGCGCAGGTCGAAGGCGTTGTCTACCATGTCCTGGCCGACCTCGTTGGCCAGGTTGCGCAGCTGGTCAGCGTGCTGGTACAGCCGGTCGATGTTGTGCAGCAGGTCGCTTTCCTTGACACAGGCGATTTGTACCGGGCTTTTCAGAATACGCACCAGCTCGTCATAGGCAAAGATATCCGTCGGGTCTCCCATGCCCACCAGCAGACCGGTGGGCGTCTGCTTGAGTACCAGTGCGCGGTGACGCCGTGCGTGGGTTTCCGGCAGGCGGCTGACCAGGTCGGGATCCAGTTCAAAACGCGACAGGTCGACATACGGGATATCGAGTTGTTCGGATAACAGCACCAGCAGTTTGTCTTCGCCGACAAAGCCGTTTTCAACCAGTACACGGCCCAGCTTGCGGCCGCTCTTTTTCTGTTCCGCCAGTGCCTGTTGCAGCTGTTTTTCGGAAATCATTTTGTGTTCGACCAGCAGATCGCCGATGCGAACACGTTTTCTGGGCATGGTAGCGGCCATGTCAGTCTCGGTCCTCTGTGTCTGGAGTTTGCCGACCCAGCAGCCGGATACGTTGCTGGACATAAATCGCAACCGCATTTTCCAGTGGTAAGGCAGCAGCCCTCCGGTAGGCGCGCAGGGCCTGGCCGGTCAGCTGCTCGTGTTCCAGCGCGATGGCCAGCCCGGTCCACCACAGGGCGCGTTGTGGTTGCCGGCGCAGGGCAGACCGGTAGGCGCTTATGGATTCCGGGTGACGGTCCAGCCGGTACAGCAGGGCTGCGCGCAGGGCCAGCGCCTCGGCATCGGTCGGGTTGTTCTGCATGGTGCGATCCAGCACCTCCAGTGCCGGTTGCGGAGTGCCCTGGTCGGCCAGCAACTGTGCATACGGTATGGCCAGTTCCAGGCTGTAGGGGTTGTGGGCCAGCCCTTCGGCCAGCAGCTGCCCGGCATCCGCCATGCGCTGGCGGCGGATCAGCAGGGCCGCGAGCTGGGTACGCGCATCGCTGTGCAGCGGGGCGCTTTGCAGGGTCGCGCGCAGCAGCTGCTCGGCCCGGTCCTGGTGCTGTTCGGCCAGAGCGAGTTGTGCGCTGGCAAACAGGCGGTCGGCTTTTTGCGCCGGTGTCAGCGTTTTCAGCGCAACAACGTTTCGGACTTTGGAAGCCGGTGCGACAGGCGAGGTATCCTCCGTCTCGGTAGTTTGTACGACGGCCTGCGGTTCGGTTGCGCTGTGCGCCGCCGGTTTTTCGGTGGCCGGGACGGGCTTCGCAGGGGTCGTGCCCAGCGGTGTTTCAGGCGTGACGGAGGGCAGCGCCTGAACCGGTTCCTGTGAGCTGACCACAGGCGGTCTGCCGAACCACCCGCTGGTGGACTGGTAACCCAGGGTGACCAGCAACAGGCCAAGCAGGCCCAGGCCGGAGAACACCAGGCGGCTTTGCCGGTATGGCCGGTTCGTGTCGACCAGGCCCATGCCCTGCAGGGTGGCAAGCCGTGCGCCAAATGCAGGCCCGCGCCGCTGGTCCAGGTCCCGCAACATCTGGTTGATAATACTCATGGGCTGAACGCGTACAGCCAGCCTGCACTGGTCAGTGCCAGCAGTCCGACAAGGCCGGAGAGGAATGCCAGCCGGCGTGGCTTGCGGTGTACGATGTCCTCGGTATCGAGCGCGGCGCGTCGCAGGTGCACGGGCCTGATTTGTGTGCAGCCGGCTCCATAGGCAGCCATCAGGGATTTGTGGCACAGCAGGTTCACCAGCCGCGGTATGCCGCGGCTGTCCCGGTGCAATTGTTTCAGTACCCGTGTACCAAATACCGCAGTCCCGCGGTATCCTGCGACCTGCAGACGGTGCTGTACGTATGAGCCGATGCTGCGCCGGTCAAGCGGGGCCAGTCGGTAGGAAAAAACGATGCGCTGCCTGAGCTGACGCAGCTTGCGCTGCCGGAGGCGCGTGTCCAGCTCGGGCTGTCCGAACAGCACCACCTGCAGTAATTTGTGTTTTTCGGTTTCCAGGTTGGTCAGGAGGCGCAGTGCTTCCAGCGTTTCATCCGGCATGGCCTGCGCCTCGTCAAGCAACAGCACCACCTGTTTTCCTTCCGCACCCAGCGCCAGCAGGCGTTCGGTGATCAGCTGCAGCAGGCGGTGTTGCCCGGTATTGCGTGCATAGCGGATGTCCAGTTCGTCGGCCAGCGCCATGCGCAGCGCAGTGGGATTCAGGAACGGGTTGGGAACGTAAGCGGTGACATAGTCTTCGTCCAGCAACTTCAGCAGTTGCCGGCACAGCAGGGTCTTGCCGGTGCCGACTTCACCGGTCACCTTGATAAAACCCTCGCCGCCCTGCAGCGCGACCAGCAATACATGGAGGGCTTCCTGGTGGCTGCCATGGTTGAAAAAGAAACCGGTATCCGGTGTCAGCGTAAACGGTGGTTCGTGCAGACCAAAATGTTGCAGGTACACGGCGCGCCCTCCCCTTTATGGATAATCCGGGTGGCGAAGGTCACGGAACTGCTTCGCGGTCTGCTGGATCTGGCTGGACCAGGCCGCCCGGTTATCGACAATCATGGGGCGCAACAGGATGACCAGTTCGGTTTTCTTCGATACCTTGCGGGTATGGCGGAACATATTGCCGACAACAGGCAGGTCACCGAAGAAGGGTGTGGATGCAACATCGTCTGTTACCAGCTCCTGCATGAGTCCGCCGATCACGATGACCTGCGAGTCACGGGCTCTCACGATGGTGTCGGATTCCCGGATGGTGCTTTTGGCCAGGGGGATGTTGAAACTGCCGTCCTCGGCGGTGGATATGCCGATGTCCTTGTTGTCCGCCACGACACGGCTGATGGCCGGGTGCACGTGCAGGGTGATGTTGTCGTCTTCATCGATCTGCGGCGTAACATCCAGCGCGACGCCGGAGAAAAACGGGGTCAGGGTGACATTGGCGGACTGGTTGCCGACACCGGTGGCAATTTCGGTATCGACATCCAGGTCGGTGACAAAGTATTCATCGGTGCCTACCTTGATGATGGCTTTCTGGTTGTTCACCGTGGAAACCCGCGGACTGGACAGCACCTGTACATCGCCCTGGGTCTTGAGCAGTTCGATCAGGGTGTTGAAATCACCGAGATGAGCCTGCAGCGCGAATACACCACCAAAGGCGCCGGCGCCGTTGGTCAACGACAGGTTCTTCAGTGGCAGGATGGTGCCGGCCAGTTCGGATGTGCCGTTGTTGAAGATGGTGCCGCCACCGACCTGCCCGATCTTGGTCTGGTAGTTACCGCCGAAATCGATCAGGGCATTCCAGTTGACGCCGGTCTGGAAATGGTCGTTGAGTTCCACTTCGAGGATCTTGGCCTCGATGATCACCTGGCGTTCCACCGAGCTTTGCAGGGTATCGAGGAACTCCTGGACATTCAGCAGTTCGCGCGGCATGGCCCGGACCAGTATGGTGCCCGACAGGGGGTTGGTGGTGATCCTGCGACCATCCTCTTCACCGACGATCAGTTTCAGGGATTCTTTCAGGTCCTCCCAGAAATCCGCATTGGTTCGGGTGGTTACCTGGGCGCCGGAGAAGCTGGCCCGGTTGTTGTTCCCGTTATTGCCGTAGTTACTGTTGTTGCCATAGTTGCCGCCCGATGCCTGGTTGCTGCCGGTGCCGGTGGTATTGTTGCGGTTACCGGCCGGCGCCTGGGTAACCTGCCCGGAACTGACCCGCGTGCGGGAGCCGCCCTTGCGCTCGATATCGAGGTAGTCGATGCTGAATACCCGGGAGCGCATGCGTGCCGGGAACACCTGGTAGACCCCGTGACTGTGCCGGTACTCGTAGCCGTAGACATCACGCACGGTGGACATTACGTCTTCGATGCTTACCCGCTTGAGATCCAGTGTCAGGGTGCCGGACACGTCAGGATGCACAACCATGTTGTCTGCAGTGCCATCCACGAGGCTCATGAAGAATTGCCGCGCAGGAACGTCGTTCACTGACACGTCGAAGGTCTGTACCCGGGGTTCGGCTCTTCCCAGGGTTGCCGCTGGAGGCGGCAGCAGCGCGCGTTGCACTTCCGGTGGTGGTTTCGCCGCGTCGGTCTGTGAATCGGAAGCGGTGCTCTCCAGTGCCCTGCCGATGGACGGCATGGTCGGCGACGAGGTCTTTTTTTCCGGCATCAACTGGCAGGCGGCCAGCAGGAATACGGCAAGAAATACAGGAAAGCGATGGATACAGGGCTTGCGGTTCACGGCTGGACCTTTATGGATTGGGGCAGCAGGCGCAGGGTTAATGTGCGTCCACCGGAGTTAAGCAACACGTGTGAATCACCGATGCGTACCACGCGGGCGGAACCGATGTGGTCGCCTTCACGGACGCGCGAGCCATTGATGATCGCAATACGCCGTCGCGGTGAGGAAAGAATGGATTGCAGCGACCAGTCATTGCCGTTGAGTGGCTGGCCGGTGCCGAAATAGGCGGCGGGATCGGTCGGCCGGGTCGGATCGTTCAGGGCGTACAGGTCGCCGGACAGCCCGGACCAGAGCGCCATGAGCAGGGCCAGGTGCCGGCTATCCACTTTGCGCTCCCAGGGTATACAGTTGCAGGCGTGTCTCCGCGTGCGGGTACTCCGCCGTCTGGAAGTTCACCTCCTGCCAGAAGAATTTCCACGGCATTGCTTCCAGTTCCTGCAGGTAACGCAACAGGTCCAGGTAGCCACCTTCTACCACCATTTCAATCTGGTAACGACCCAGTCCGCCGGTGCCGCCCTGCTCGCCGATATCCGCCCCGGACAGCGGTTCGCTGCTGGCCTGTATGGATTTCAGTGTCAGTCCACGGTGACCGCTCAGCACCTGTTCAAGCATGTCGGCCGCCTGTGCAGGTTCTACCAGTGCACCCAGCTGGCCGGTAATGCGCTGGTCCAGCGCTGCCAGCTGTGCGGCCAGTTCGTCGCGGTTTTTCCGGCGTTCAGTCAGCGGATCGTGCTCGGATTTTACGTTATACAACGAGGCCTGCTGGCGCGTAGCGCCCAGCCTGGTTTCCAGTTCGGATATGCGCTGGCTGGAAACCTGCTGGGCTTTCAGTATGGGTTGCAGCGCCAGGGAATCCACCAGCAGGTAGATCACGACGACCGTTGCAGCCAGCAACAGGATGCGTTCGCGCAGTTCCAGGGCATCTATCCGGTCTGCCCAGCGCTGTAGCGGTGTCGTTAGGTTTAGCGCCATGCCAGCGTGTCCCTGTGATTGCGTAATACAAACTGGAGTTGCGGCTTGTCCGGGTCGACCCGGGTGATGGACAGGGTTTCAAAGGAGGCATCGGACAGGTCGGGGCGTTTTGCCAGCTGTTGTACATAGACCGGTACCAGTTTGGGGTCGAGCGTAATGCCGCGCAGCTCGATCTGTCCTGTGCCGCTGATTCTGATGCCTTCCAGCCACAGTCCGGGCATGCGCTGTTCGGCCAGCACACTGAACTGCCCGGCGAACCCGGTGCGATGCTGCACAGCCAGCTGGTCAAAGCGGCTCAGCAGGTCATTGCGCTGATGAATGTCGGCGCGCAGCTGTTCGATTTCGCGGTCCATTGCCAGGGTGTCCGGTGTCTGGTAACCGGCTTCCAGTGCATCCACCTGGCCCTGCAGGCGGTTGAGCTGTTGCTGCAGTACGAGCGCAGATTTTTCCATCCCGGAAAGCGTCCAGCGGGCGTGTGCGAGGATGATCAGCAACAACAGCAGCACGGCAGCGGCGATTTGCGCCAGCGTTGCGGCGGAAAACACCTTGAGCTGTTTTCTGAATACCGGTTGATACAGGTTGATCTGCTGGTACATAGGGTTTATGCCACGCTTTCCACGGGTGAGGGATTGTCATTGATGGCTTGCAGGTAGGCGCGCTCGAGGTTATCCGCCGCGAACCTTTGGCAGCACTCCTGCGGGCTGCCGATAAAACGCACTTCGCCCTGGTGCAGGATGGCCAGCCGGTCGCACAGCGACTCGACATCGTTCAGCAGGTGCGTGGTAAAAAACAGGGTCTGCCCGCCCCGCCGGGCTTCCAGCAGGTAGTCCTTGAACAGCGCACGCGCCTTGGGGTCGAGTCCGCTCATGGGTTCGTCCAGCACCAGCAGGTCGCGCCGGCTCAGGAAACAGGTCGCCAGGCCCAGTTTCTGCGCCATGCCCTTGGAATAGGTGCGCACCGGCCGTGACAGTGCCTCCAGGTCTAGGTCGAGGCAGTGGAATACACGTTCGACTTCGCTGCGTGCATAGGAGGTGCTTTGCAGCTTTGCCATGTAGCGGAGAAATTCGCGGCCGGTCAGGTAATACGGCGGGTTGAAGCGTTCCGGCAGAAAAGCCAGCCGCTGACGCGCCCGGGTCTGCCGGTGCGGAGTGTCAAAAATCCGGATTTCGCCCTGGTCAACCTGACAAAAATCCAGCAGTGACTTGATCAGCGTGGTTTTTCCGGCGCCATTCATCCCCACCAGGCCGAAGTATTCGCCCGGTTTTACCTCCAGATTTACGCCTTTTAGTACGTTCCGGCCTTTAAAGCCCTTGTACAGACGATTGATGCAAATAGCATTTTCCTGCATAACACAGAGATAGAAGCAAGAAACAGGCCGGGGTGGATGATGGTTGCGCTGACCGCCGTTGCGTTCTCGAAAAGTGATCGAGGCCTTGTTTATTCCGGCCACTAAAAAGCCCGCCGAAGCGGGCTTTTTAAAGGATCGTTGCGGACGGCTAGAGCTGTCGGTAGACACCCCCGCAGCTGCCTTCAGGGTTCGCGGAAGTAACCGCCCATACACCACCGGCTACACAGGTGCCCGGTTTGGCGTTGGGCGACTTACCGTTCTGGAATATCCCGGTACCCGGAATCCCGTCATCGATTTTACGATCCAGTTCGGCAATAGCCGCGACCGGAATATTGCGACCGGTCCAGAGTTCGTGGCTCTGGCCACTGGTCCCCGCGGCTTCACTGCCGAAGCCCAGGTTCATGTTGCCGCCGAATGCATTAGGGGGGCAGCGGGTGGAAATACAGTTCCAGCCGTTGTTTCCACCGCTTACAGCGCCGCCGGTATAATTCCCGGTAATGAACCCTGCAGCCGCCAGGTGCAGCCAGACCCGACCCCGTTCGTTTCCGTTCTGAATCTGGCCATTGCCATTACCATTCATATTGGCCGGAACACCGGAAATATTGGCGCTGGCGACGCGGTAGTCACCCGGCAACGCCTTGTAGCGGTCCTGGAAGGCAAAAAACGCGGCCTTGATGCCGCTTGCCTGGTCTGCCAGGTTGCGCACCTTGGCGTTGGTAATCATTTCCTGGCCCTTGAGCACACCGCCCAACAGTAAACCGATAATCACCAGTACGATGGCGATTTCTACCAGGGTAAAGCCTCGTTGATTCCTGTCCATACCTGTTCTCCGTCTGTACATTCAATTGCCGGCCGGCGTCTTTCCCTGGAGCCGTTCCAGCTGCCCGGACAGAAACCTGAATTCGTGGGGATCGGTGACCTGGCCGTTGGCCAGTAGTCCACCAATCACGATCTGAGCGGCTTCTGTCTCGCCCATATCCTCGAGTACGAAGATATCCATCTGTTGAGCCCAGTGCGGAACACGGGCACCTGTCGCGTTATCGGCCAGTGCTTTTGCGTACTTGAGCGCCAGCGGCAGATCTTCCAGGCGGTGGCGTGCGATCAAGACCGAGTGAGCCAGCCAGCGCCACCGCGTATTGGGGGATTCGAGGAATTTTTTGTATATAAAATCAAGCATTAGCCGTTGCCTGTCCGGGTCCGGGACCTCGCCGTACAGGCGTGCAGCGGCCAGCAGGGGGTAGTGTCCGGCCGGGTCCAGGTCCAGGCTGGCCTGCAACCAGCCGCGCACTTTGCGGTAGTCCAGCTCCCGGAACGGGATGCTGATACCGGGCTGGTTGTCGAACACCTGCAGCCAGAGATTGAGAAATTTCGACAGCGCAACCGGGTCACCGAGACTGGCGA
>DRQL01000022.1 GCA_011371465.1 Gammaproteobacteria bacterium
TTTCTGCATGTGTCAACCGATGAGGTCTACGGCTCGCTGGGCCCGGACGATCCGGCATTCAGCGAAACCACTTCCTTTGCACCCAACAGCCCCTATTCCGCGTCCAAGGCTGCGTCGGATCATTTTGTGCGCGCCTATTTTCACACCTACGGTCTGCCAGTGCTGACCACGAACTGCTCCAACAACTATGGTCCCTACCAGTTTCCGGAAAAGCTGATTCCGCTCATTATTCTCAATGCGCTGGAAGGAAAGCCTCTGCCTGTCTACGGTGACGGTAAAAATATCCGGGACTGGCTGCACGTGGAAGACCATTGTCGTGGTATCGATGCAGTGCTACAGGGTGGACGGCCGGGTGAGACCTACAACATCGGCGGGTGCAACGAATGGGCCAATATCGACATTGTACGGCTTATCTGTAGCCGCCTGGATGAGCTTGCACCGGGCGACCGGCCCAAAAGCGAACTGATCACCTTTGTTGAGGATCGCCTGGGCCACGACCGGCGTTACGCGATCGACGCAACAAAGATGAGCGATGAACTGGGCTGGAAGCCGGGCTACACCTTCGAGACCGGGATCGAACAGACCATCCGGTGGTACCTGGACAACCGGGACTGGGCCGCCGCCGTCAGTTGATAAAGACCCACGTGCCCTGGCGCAGCTGGTAAAGACCGGCATTGGCGCCAACGACCCCGGCTGCAAACTGCGCCAGCGTGCCTTCCTTGGGATCAGGGATCGGCGATGTCTGCAGGGGGAGCACAATCCCGGGTTCGCATTCGACCCCACGGGTTCCCGCGCGACCCAGGGTAAGCTGGGCGCCCGAGCTCGTGCTGGATGGTTGAATCCTCGGCGTTGCGTTGCTTACGGACAGCTGTACCCCGTTGGCGGCGTTGCCGTTGTCAAACTGCAGGTTTCCGCTGTTATCCCAGAGCCGCACCGCGCCTTCGTTGAGCCAGATCGCGTCCGGTATCAACATGTCGCCATTGGCGGTCGGGGAGGGGAAAATATTCTGGCAGCCTACAAACAGGCGGTTGAATACATTCCCGATAGCCGTGTAACCGGTATTGTTCCCGAAGGTGGTGGTAGCGATATAGACGTTGTTCCTGCAGTTGCCGACGATACCCTCTTCGATAATGGCAGTATCGATCTCTTCAATGTCGACCAGCAGGAAGATGATCCGCGCGGCATTGTGCAGGTGCACACCCACGCAACCACCGGCAGTACCGGTGCCGATAACCTCAACCTGGCTCAGCAGTATATTGTTGATTTTGACATTGGCGATATCGGGGCCGGCAATCCTGATGCCGGTGGTATTATCGGCGGCCAGGGTGATGTCAATCTTGGAAAATTTTGCGTCGCCGAAATTGAAGGTGGCTGTTGATGTGTTCTGGTAAATAATGCCATTACCCGTCAGGGCATTGCCGGAGCCGCCCATGCGAATATTGGCCAGGTATACGATGTTTACCGCGTCGATATTGATAGCCCAGGAAGTGGGGCCGCCACCGGAAAAATACAGGTCCCGCGCGTGCTGTTCGCCGCGGTCGACCAACAGCCCGTCACTGGTAGCACCCACCGGCATTTTCAGGTGCAGGGCTTCGACACTGCTGGCAATCCCCGCCATGTGAATGCCTGTCTGCGGGCCGGTAACATCGATGGTCGTGGCGCGACGTCCCGCTCCCAGCAGGCGGACATTGTCTGCGAGGGTCAGTGTGGTGGATGCGCAGACAAAGGTGCCAGGGCCGAGTTGCACGGTGCCGCCGCCGGCCGCGGCTGCATCGGCCAGGGCCTTGGCGATGGTGCCGTCAATCGATGGATTATCGTGTTCCAGGGAAGTATCCGTAATGGGAAATACATCGTAGAGCTCATCAAAATTCGACTGGGTTTTGACGAATGCATCACGCAGGGTATCGCCGTCGCCCTGGTTGCCGGGTGCTGCACCTACGTTGATTATCTGTTTTGCCATGGTCCTAGATCTCGTCAATGGTTATCAGGGTGGTATCGACACGTATCGCAGTAGTATCGATGGTCGTACCGGTAGAAACGACATTCAGCAGAGCCGTGCGACTGCTGACGGCTCCCAGTGCGTTTGAAACGGCCACGCTGAAGCTTGCACCGTCATCCGCCAGCGTTGCCAGAGGTAACGTATAAGATGCCCCGGTGGCCCCGGGGATATCCTGACCATCCCTGCGCCACTGGTAAACCAGGGGTTGGTCTCCGGTTGCCGTGGTCTGGAAAGTGGCTGAACGCCCGATGAGCACAATGATATCAGCCGGCTGCTGCGTAATGGTCGGTGTACCGGCCGGGGTGACCAGGAGTGTCGCAATTGAGCTGGTAACCGTTCCCGCGGCATTGCTGACCAGGACCCGGAAGTTGGCGCCGTTGTCGGCGAGCGATGCCGCGCTGAGTACGTACTGCGGCTGGTTTGCCCCGGGGATGTCCACACCGTTGCGTTGCCACTGGTAGCTTAGGTTACTCCCGCTGGCAATTACCAGGAAAGAAGCCGGGCTTCCGCTGCTCACCGTCTGGTCGGTCGGGTGGGTCTGAATGGAAACGGGTATCGTTGCGCCGGGTGCTGTACCAGCACCGCCACCGCCACAGCCGTGCAGGCCCAGCCACCCCAGTAGCGCTCCGCCCTGTTTCAGGAAGCGGCGTCTGTCTGGATTGGTGGTGAGTTTTGCTTGATTCCGGAAGGTTGATCTGCGCATAAGTTACGGGGTGGTCGGTGACATATTATTTTTTTTATTGGCGCGGCACACACTGCCTGTGTGCCATCGCGCGGCTCAGGTATGTATAGTACGCATTTGTGCTTCCCAGTGCGAGAGCCGGGTTGGACGAAAATACCGTTGAATGCGGGAATAATTATCGTAACCATATGAAAAATAACAAATATTATTTGATGCGTATATGCGGCAAACTGGTTTCCCGGGGACTTGTCAGCGGGGGTGCCGGGGAACGGTTTACGCCTGTGGCGGCAGCGGCGCATGCGGGGCAGGCCAATGCCACTGAATAGCCGGATGTCACCCGGAAAGCCCGGTAAGGATGCAACAAGCGGTACTCGGATCGCGCTCTTTCCGGCCGCGGTCACGTTACTTGTTTTGCCGCTGCTGTATATGATTTACCAACAGGCACTGGGTGGTTACCAGACAGACGATTACTCGCTGGCCTGGTCATTTATCGACAGCATAATGGCCATGGCCAGCGATACGGTTTCTCGGGTTTCCGCTGTTCTTACCGGCGCGTTGGGTGGCGGGAAAGTTCACTGGACACCGGTAACCAACGTACTGCTCTATTTCACGCTGGATGACGACAGGCTGGTGCGTGTACTGATCGTGAACCTGGCGGTGGTTCTCGCCATGGCGACTGCCGTTGCGACGTTTGCCAGGGCAATGGGGGCCGGCAGGGTTCCCGCTGCGCTGGCAGGGGCCTGGGCAGGAACCTCCCAGGCACTGGTGTTCGCGGTCACCTCTGTATGGGGAGTGATGAACCTGCTGGCGCCACTGCTGGGGATGCTGGCTTCATTCATGTTGTGGCGCTGGGTCAGTATGCAGTGCGGAGGATGCCGGGTAGATCGTCGGTTGATGATGTACTGCGCCGGGTTTCTGCTGTTGTTCCTGCTGGCTCTGTTTACCAAGGAAACTGAAATCAGGTGTGCGCTGACTGCTGCTCTCGGCGGAATCGTCCTGCTCGTCTGCAACCGGTCAGCCACCGGACCTGGAAAAGTGATCGGACTGCTGGTTGCAGTCTTTACAGTGGTCATCCTGTATTTTGCGCTCAGGTATTTCCTTACCGATGCCCAGGTGCCATTGCTGAGAACGCCTGAAGAGGTTGCGCAGACGTATCATCAACCAAGAATGAGCCTGATTTTTTTTGCGAAGAATATAGCCCAGTTACTGCTGGGCAGTCTGACGCCGGTAAATTCCTACCATATTTACCTTTTGCAGAAAAATGGTCTGTCATGGCAGCTTCTGTTGTCTCTCCTGCCGGCGGTTGCGCTGGGCCTGGCCCTGGTCACGGGCTATATATGGTTGTATTTACGCAGTTCGCAGGAGGACAGGCTTGTTCTTGCATTTTGCGGGGTATTTGTGTTCTCCTCGCTGTTCCCGGAAGCCCTGCTGGGCAAGGTCAGTGAGATTTACGCCATGGCCACCCTGTGGCCGCTGGCGCTAACGGGGGCATTGGTATTTGGTAGAATATCGGGCTACAACAGACCTGCCGGGGCTATACTGTCCGTAGCCGCTGCCGCGCTGATTACAACAAATGTATACCAGGCAAAAGGGAAGGTATCCGAATACATGGTTACCAGCGATTATGCGCACAGCATGCGCCTGAGTATGCTTGAACTGACTGGAGATTTGCCTGCCGGGAGCAGGATAGGTCTGGTTTATCAACCCAGGTCATCGCTGGCGTTCGGACCGTTTGGCGAGAAAGGAATTCATGCCAGTGGAGCCCGGCCGCGCATTACCCCCCACCAATGGACGGTGTTCGAAAAGGGTAAGGAATCTGATGCGATCTGCGACATGGACCTGGTACTCGAGGAATCGGAAGACCGTACGCGGGTCCAGGTAATGGAAAAATACAAAAACAGTGTTTGCGGCAAAGCTGGAAAAGGGGATGGCAATGCGCACTTATGACAGTTATTTCGATTATGAGCTGGATCTTGGCAAGGGAGTAGTCGCCAGGTATTTGAAAAACGCGGGCCTGTCGCTGGATAACAAGAGCGTGCTGGACATCGGCTGTGGCGAGGGCGGTATTCTTGCAGGACTGGCGGAAAGTTACAATTTTACCGGGCTGGGTCTGGACTACGACGGTGAGATGATAGAAAAAGCCAGGGATGTGCCTGGTTCCGTATTCAGGCAAGGTGATTTTTTTGCCTACGAATTTGACGAAAAGTATGACTTCATTCTGCTGCGTGATGTCCTGGAACATTGCGGTGACCCGGCCAGGATGCTTGAAAAAATTGCGCAACTTTTAAAACCGGATGGTTTCGTCTATATAACCTATACTCCATATCTGTCACCCTTTGGCGGTCACCAGCACAATGGCAGTGGTTTCTTTTCCAATGTGCCGTTTATCCATGTTTTGCCAGAAGCCCCTTTTCTCTGGCTGATCAGGCCACGCGGCAACCTCTACAAGGAGTCCGCATACCTGGTTAATGATATGAAGGAGATCAGGGAGACGTGGTTGACAACGGGGAAAGTGAACAGAATCTGCAAGGCGGTGGGATTGAGAATCAATGCCAGCCGGTCGTATCTGGTGCGCCCCGACTATCGGTATAAATTCGGGCTCCCGGAAATACCGCATCCGGCTTTCCTGCCGGTAAATACCGTTACCGACGTATTCTGCACCTGTGTTGAGATGCTGCTGTCCCCGGGCAGTGCCTCCTGAAGTAAAGAATACAGCAGGTAAACCGATAACGCCTCTGTCGGGCAAACTGGAGCCCGGTGCAACAGAACAAGAGATTTCCGCATGACCTCAGCCTCCAGTAACACCGCCGAACAGTCGCCCAGGCTGTCTATTGTCATTCCGGCCTTTAATGAAGAAGGCAACCTCAAGGTCGTATACGCAGAACTGCACAGGGTGCTGGAGCCGGTTGAAGCATCCTGGGAATTGATCTTTGTGGATGATGGCAGCAGTGACGCCACCTGGTGTCTCATCGAGGAACTTGCTCATGCTGACAGCCGGGTAAAGGGTATCCGTTTCTCAAGGAATTTCGGGCACCAGTACGCGTTACTTGCCGGCTTGCAGGCATCAACAGGGGCGGCGATTATTTCACTGGATGCAGACTTGCAGCACCCGCCGGAACTGATTCCGCGATTGATCGAGGAGTGGCAGAAAGGAAACAAGATCGTTAAAACGGTCCGGCTTGACCCGGAAAAACAGTCTTTATTCAAGAAGTTAACCTCCAGGCTGTTTTACAGGGTGTTTTCCTATGTCAGTGGTGTAAAGATCGAAAGTGGTATGGCGGACTACAGGCTGATGGACCGCCAGGTCCTGGAAGATGTCCTGTCTTTCCGTGAGGAAGGGTTGTTTCTCAGGGGGCTGGTACAGTGGGTGGGCTACCCGAATACAAGTATTTCCTATATGCCTGCTGAACGGTTTAGCGGGACCACCAAGTACACGCTGGGAAAGATGGTCAAATTTGCGTGGCATGGCGTAAGCTCATTCTCGATCGTACCGCTGCGAATCGGTATCCTGTTTGGTTTTATCGCGAGTGCCGTTTCATTCGCTTCAGTGTTGTACGCTATCCTGGGCAAGGTCATAGAAGGGCACACGGTGCCTGGGTGGGCATCTTCACTGGCGATCATTTCCTTTTTGTTCGGCATCCTTTTCCTGTTCCTGGGCATTCTCGGCGAATATGTCGGCAGAATACTCCTCGAAGTACGGGACCGTCCGCGCTTTATCGTCAGTGAGCGGCTGGGTATCAGCGACGTGCTCCCGCGCAACGATATGAAGAACCGGTCCCCCGGACCCAGGCTGCCTTGAGCCAGCACGATTCCAGCGTTGCCAGTACCGCTCATAGCACCTGGTGGGAGTTTGTCCGGTTTGCGCTTGTCGGCTGTCTGAATGTCCTGGTAAGTTCATTGATATTCTACCTGGCGTACAGACACCT
>DRQL01000023.1 GCA_011371465.1 Gammaproteobacteria bacterium
CAGCGCCGTGTTCTCTAGCGCCATGTCGGCGTACATCCGCTTGAGCTTTGCGTTTTCCGATTCCAGCTCTTTCATGCGTTTTAGCTCAGATACGCCCAATCCGCCGAATTTGCTCTTCCACTTATAGTAGGTCGCCGAGCTGATCCCGTACTTTCTACAGACCTCTTTGACCGGCATGCCGGCTTCCGCCTCGTTCAAGATCGAGACAATCTGCGTCTCGCTGAATTTCGATGTTTTCATAGAGCCCTCCTGTCGTTATCATGCCAGAAGTCTCTACTAATAACTTGCCCACTATCCGGGGAAGCTTACGTGGGCACCACCGGCTGGCCTGCCACCGGGCCTGTTTACCTGACCCGTCTCAAACGATTCCGATCGTGATGCTGCGGTAATGCAGCCGCGGCAGGGATGCGTTATGCCGGCGGGTCGGGTTGGCCCCGGCTGCCGGGAAAAACAGGCGATTTTCGGCGGGATCGGTGGCAACTCGGGCCGGATTCAGAGCCACTCACAGGCAGAGAGGCGTGTCATTCGCGGCCTACAGCAGTTGGACTTGGAGAAAAAGGGCGTTTGTTCTTCCTATACTCTCGCAAGGAAATAACGCGGGCAGTTCTGCTTGACACCAATAACCTGGTAATCGACATCCTTCCGGGTAAAGGTACGGTTCTCGAAAGATTCAAGTTGGTACATCGCGCCGTGGATGTACTGAAGGCAATGGAAGAGAAGGAGCATATACATCTTGAAAACCGGCGGCGGAAAAAACTGGTGGACAGCGGCAAGCTCGTGGACCCGTATATCGGGAAGGTTACGGTAGTGGCCGATGCCGACAAACTCTCGGATATTCTTAATCTTGGCGTGACCTTCACGACTGACGACAGTGACTGAGTCGCCAATGAAGCCGGTGGATGTGCACCGGTGCGGTGTTGCTGGGCCTTCCTGAAAAACGACCGGCTGGGTGCGGCGGTATCCGATGCCAGCGACGCTGGACGCCATGCCCTGTTATCACTGTGTCTCTCGTTGTGTTTGTCGTACTTTTTTGTGTGGAATGGACACGATTTCAGGTCAATCCATGTCAGCGTCATCGCCAGTGGATCGAAGATACTAAGCCAAACGATAACAAAGCCTCATTATGCCTCGTTCCTTGGCCTGGAAGAACATTGCCTTGCCTGTACATTCAGAGTCGCTGTCATAGACGAGGGTCCTGGGTAATGGCCTGCGTTCCTCCAGATGGTCCGGCTCACGTACAAACCGTTTCCCCGAGAACGAAGACCAGGGTGGACACGTCTATCGATACCCGGGTGCGGGTCATGCCACAAGCCGGATGTTCCATTGCTACGAAGCACCGGGCGGGTACCGTTCCGTTCCGGCTCTGTGACGGATGGCCTTGATTGGCCGCAAGGTTTTATCCGGGTTTCGGCAGGCGTTGCCAATAGTTACCTTTCGGTATTCACTGACGGTGGCATCCGCGCCCCCTCCACGATAGCCGGCAAGCTCGTGCCACTCGGAGCCACTCATACGGATATCCATTAGGACAGAACGGAAGATACCCTACCCCAACCCCACTTGCATATTGCCCACCCGGTTCCATGGCACGAAGGTGAAATTTCGGCCGTTCCGATGGACGAGATAGACGCCGCGCCGGTCTGCCTCGAATACGGGCAGTGGGCGCCAGGTGTCCGGGCGCAAGGCGATTGCCAGGAACAGGACCGCAAAGACCCCAAGGGCGTAACGCAGGGTCTCGGGGTGCTCCGGGCCGTAGAAGCCGGTCACCCAGATCAGCACGGTCCCGCCTGTCGCGGTCATGGCGCCGGCCACCGCGATTTTCACCAGACCGGACGGTTTCAGCACGAAAGCCGGTTCTTCCAGTGGAGGCAGTCCGCTCATGTGATCATTCCCCGCGCCGGGCGAAGAACGGACTGTCCGTGTAGCCAAAATTCACCGGAGTCAGCCAGCCAGCGCCTGGAATGCCAATCGGGGGCTGACGGAGGCAGTGGTCGTCACGAACGGGGTGGCCTGCACCATGCGGAGGCCGGGGATCCGGTACGACTGCCGGGGGTTGCGAGGATCGTGGTACACCCTGCAACGCAGGCCTTGCAGCGAATTCGAGGCCCGCTCCAGATGCGGGCCGCTGGAACGCGGCTTTCCGCCGGTGCGGTACGAGTCGTGTCATGCCGGGTACCTGGTTACCTTCAGTTGTAAACATCGAGTTTCTTGCGCGAGCCGCGGGAGGCGGCGCGCCGCCTCGCTGGCCGACGAAGTGCTGTCCGGGCACCGCACATGCCAGCAGGTGCCGGGTTTCCCGTTCCAACGGCGTTTCCTGTTCGCCAGCCGGCCCGATCAGGTATTCTACGTGACTCGGCCACTGGCTGTTAAACTTGCCAGGCCAAACGATAACAAAACCTCATTCAGCGGGTCTCTGGCCGGTCAGTCCGCAAGGCACGGTGGCGCCGGCAGGGACATCGCCGGCGCGCCTTGGTCCGGAACCTGTGGGGCGCTCTGAATGAGGCCTTGTTATCGTTTGGCTCAGTACATAGGCATGGAGCGAGCTGTGAAAATTCTGGTTGCCGACGACCATGTTCTGGTCCTGGAGGGGATGGAACTGTTCCTGCGTGACTACCGGCCAGGGGCGCAGATCCTGAAGGCCCACAACTTTCAGGAGGCAATGGCTGCAATACAGGATCACTGTGACCTGGAACTGGTGTTGCTCGATCTGGTCATGCCGGGTATGCAGGGTGCGCTATCGATCGCGCAGATTCGCCGGGCCGTACCTGCCACGCCGCTCGTGGTCCTGTCGGGCTTCATCGATCTGCACGAGGTCCGTGCAGCGATGCAGGCCGGCGCACAGGGATTCATGCCCAAGACCCTGTCGCGCGAGGAGATGCGGGAGGCGCTGGACCGTGTGCTGGCCGGAGAGAATTTCCTGCCGGCCGATGCGGCGTTCGAGCAGGCCGGGCAATACCCGGAACGGGCTGTTACGGCCGACAAGCAACTGTGTAAAATTCTGACCCCCCGGCAACAGGAAATTCTCAACCTGATCGCCGAAGGCATGACAAACAAGGAGATCAGTCGCCAGCTGGGATTATCGGCGGCAACAGTACGCACACACCTGTCGGAGATCTTTCGCAAGCTCGGTGTGAAGAACCGCACCGAGGCGGCCAGACAGGTATTGAGCGGCAAGATCAGGGCGGGGTAGTGGCGTATTTCGCCGGTGGTTCGTAGTTGTCCGAAAGCACGTAGGACAGCAGGGTGCGCAGCTGTGCGGGGTTGACCGGTTTATGCAGCAGTTCCAGTCCTGCGGCATGCGCCGCGCGCTGCGCATCCTGCCCGGCATCTCCGGTAACGATGATACCGGGCAGTTCACGGCCAAGCCTGGTGCGCAGGGCCATAACCACACCGGTGCCAGTGTGCGCCTGCGCCAGTCGATAGTCGGCAATGATGGCATGCGGCACCAGGCCACCGGCCAGTTTCTCCAGCGCCTCGGCTTCCGAACGCGCCGTGGCCACGTTACATGTCCAGCGAGTCAGCAAGACCGTCATGCCGTCCAGGATATCCCGGTCATCGTCGATAACCAGGATGCAACGGCCACCGACATCACCCCGGTCCGGTTCCGACGAACGGGATGCAGCGGGGTTTTCCTCGCAGGGTGCGCAGGGAATGTCAAGACTGAAACAGCTGCCGTGTCCTGGAACGGAATGTACCTGTACCCGGCATTCGAGCAACTCCCCCAGGCGTCTGACAATTGACAGTCCCAGCCCCAGGCCGTGGCGTGCGCGGGAGTCCGGTCGTTCCAGCCTGTAGAACTCGTGAAAGATCCGTTCCTGTTCCTGTTCCGGGATGCCGGGTCCCGTGTCATGAATTTCAAGGCGCAGGCGCCCGTCACGCCGGCGGCAGCCGACCAGGATCCGGCCGTTGTCGGTATAGCGCACGGCGTTGGAGAGCAGGTTACGGATAACCCTTGTCAGCAGTTGCCGGTCACTGCGCACGCAGGCATGGCTTCCGGTGAGCCGGATTTGGAGGTTTTTTGACTGCGCTTCGGCAGTGTATTCGGGAAGTACATCCGCGAGCAGATCGAACAGGGAGAAAACGGCGGGCCGGGTCTCCACCGCCTGTGCATCCAGCCGGGATATATCCAGCAGTTCGTTGAACAGCTGGCGCATGTCCGTCATGGATTTCTGCAGTTTTTCCAGGATCAAACGTTCGTCAGCGCCCTGAATACGATGTGCAAGCTCTTCGACGAACAGGGTCTGTGCGTGCAGGGGCTGACGCAGGTCGTGACTGGCCGTGGCCAGGAAACGGGACTTGGCGGCATTGGCTTCCTCGGCGGCGTTTTTCTGTATTACCAGCTGTTCCGCCAGCGCGGATTTTTCGTGCTTGAGTCCAATGTTCTGTAACAGGATGGCGTGCAGGCGGTGAAACATGCGGTACAGCATGAATCCGTAGAACAGGCTGCCGGCTGCCAGTGCCAGCCGAATACTGCCACCCTCGAAGAGGAACAGGATGGTTACCGGGGCAAGAATGGGGGGCACAATGGCAAAAAAAATCGGCCGGCAGGGTGCGCTCAGCAACAGCGCCATACTGACACCGACCAGCACGAAAATAAAATTGACCAGCTGATACTCGATACGCCCGGGTAGGTAAAAGACCAGTGGCAGTGCGCCCCACACGCAGGCGCGCAGAAAACTCAGCCAGCTGACAGCCCGTATCCAGCGGCGGGGAGTGGCGACCGGGCTGGAAAGCCGGTATCGCCACACCAGCAGGGGCGTGAAGACGACCACCAGCAGCAGGTTGGCGGACGTCCAGCCCCACAACAGTGGTGGTTGTATACGTCCATGGTACAGGAGAATCAGGATTACGGTTCCCAACAGATTGCCCAGGGACAGGTTGGTGAGCTGGGAAAACACGATACGTAGCTGCTCGGACAGTACTTCCTGTTCTGTCGTGTCGGTGCCGGAGTTGGAATTCATGTCAGGCATGCCGGTAGATGATACGGGATTTTTATGTTCTGCCGAATCACCGGTGTCACTGGCGGCTTTTCGGCGGTTTGGGTATCGGACAAATGTCGTATGGCCGCACCGGAGTCGGAGCGCTAGTTTATCAGTCTGCCGCGCGAGGGGTTCCGGGTTTGTGCCCGGACAGATAGAGCGCAACTGCATATAGCAAAAGAATAAAGCATGAATTGACCATGTCTGGATACAAGGGGGGAGCCATGTTGCCTGTACGGATGCTGTCACTGTTATTCGGTTTGTGGGTGGGTGTTTGCGGGGTGTCACAGGCGGTTCAGGTCAATGTCACCGGCGCCAACGGTGCCAATGGTATCGACGGCCTCGATAGCGACCCGGCCACCGATGGTACTGA
Organism: Gammaproteobacteria bacterium; assembly: GCA_011371465.1. Classification (GTDB taxonomy): domain Bacteria; phylum Pseudomonadota; class Gammaproteobacteria; order DSM-19610; family DSM-19610; genus Thiogranum. The sequence continues at coordinate 5,350 of DRQL01000023.1, forward strand.
CGGCCAGCCGGGTGAATCCGCTCTGGCCGAGGCGGTCAGTGCCGATGCCACCAATTCAGCCCGTGCCATCGGAGGGAATGGTGGCCGGGGTGGAAACGGCGGCAACGGCATAGACGGCTCGGACCTGGGCGGTGCCGCCAATGGCGGCGATGCCGGCAGTGGCGGCCTGGGTGGTGCCGCAGTCGGCCGCGCCGTAACAGACCTTGCCAGCGATACCGGCGTCAGCGCCACGGTCTTTGCCCGTGCAGGCCGCGGGGGCGACGGCGGTACCGGTGGTGTGGCGGATTTCGAACCCTTGTTGACCGGCGGAGCCATTGTCGGGACGCCCGGTGCAGATGCACCGGCGGGCAATGGCGGTGACGCCAGCGGGGAGGCGACGGCAATCAACCGTGGCGCCGGCGCGGCCAATGTCAGTGTGAAAGTACAGGGTGGTGGCGGTGGAATGATCCGGCCGTTCAACCGCGGCGCCAAGGTCCTGATACCCGGAGAGCCCCGGCTCGGTCCCGGTAATTACACTCAGGCCGGTGATGGCGGATCGGCAGTGCTGGGGACGGTGTATGGCGCCTCGCTCGGTGGCGGCCAGGTTGTGGTCGGTGCCTCGGCGACTGGTGGTAATGGTGGTAATGTCGATCCCAATACGGCGCCCACCCCGAATGAACTCAGGGCCGGCAACGGTGCGGATGTCAGCCTTCTCAACGCGGTGGACGGAGACACGAGCGGGATACTGACACTGACCCAGGATGCCGACGGAGGAAATGCCGGCAATATCGACGGCCTGTACGGCTCACGCAGCGGCTACGGACAGGTGGGACAGGCCGGAAACGCATCCAGTATCCTGAGAAAAACATCCAGTTCCCTGTCGCTTGAAGTCAGTACCAGGGCAACGGGCGGCGGTGGCAGCAGCATCCGGGTTTTTTTTGACCCCGTGCAGAATGCTGCACCAGAGGCGCGCGCCGGAAACGGTGGCAATGCCATTGCCGAGAGCGTGGCGGAAAACATCATACCGGCGGGCCAGTCTGGTGGCGTAAAGGCCACGGCGACAGCAAGCGGAGGTTCGGGTGGCACGGTATTTCTGGATGCAGCGGATATGGGAGGGACCGCCGGCAGGGGAGGGGATGCGGCAGCCTCCGCAAGCGCGACAGCGGTCGGTGGTGCGGCGAGTGCTTCCGCCACCCAGAACGGTGGATGGGGTGGCAGCGTCATCCTGGGCAACAATGTCCGGTCCGGTCGGTTCATCGCGGCGGACGGCACGGATTCGGTGATGAGCGATGCCGTCAGTGGGTCGTCGGACGAGGTGCTTTCGCTCGAACAAATCGCAGTTGGAGGAAACGGGGGAAGTGTTTCCGGGCCGGGCGGTCAGGCAGCCGGTCCCTTGTCTGATACCAGTGCAATAGCAGCCGGAAACGGAGGGAATGCGAGTTCGACGCTCAATGCCAGCAATCCCGGTGGTGGTGCCCTGAGCGCCAGTATCGTGGCGCGGGGTGGAGCAAGCGGTGTGATCGGGCCGCTTACCGATACCAGCCTGAGCTATTCGGTTCCGGCAGGTGGAAGCGCTCTTGTTGCCGGTAACCTGACCGGCATTGCAGGGCAACGGGTCGAACTGACGGCTGAAGCAGTTGGCGGTGTGAGTCCTGGCAACCTGAGCTCTCTCGGTAGTGGCGGAAATGGTGGTCAGGCCGAGCTCGGCTTGTTGTTCGCCAGCGGTGGCCAGGTGCAGGTAAACGGTATTGCGCGTGGTGGAAGTGGTGGCAGTAACAGAAATGGCCGAGGGGGCGATGGTGCCAGCGTGATGCTCGTGGACCGGGTCGATGGTGACCTGCTGCCGGGAGGGACGTTCCTGGTACTTGATCAGCGTGCCTTCGGCGGTAACGGCAGCTTTGGTTTTTCCGGTGCCGGTCTGGCCGGTTCGGCTACCAGTATCCTCAACAAGACACTCACCGGCACGGGCAACCTGACTGTAAACACCCGTGCAACCGGTGGTTTGAGCGGGTCGGCCCTCGCTATGCCCGCCGTCGGTGGGGACGCGGTGGCGGAATCCTTTGCCACCAAGGATGGTGATGGCGATGTGGTCAGTAGTGCACGTGCTGATGGCGGGTGGGGTATGGACGCCTCGGGAATTCTTTCCGGACAGGAAGTGCTTACCACGTCTGCGGGCGCGGCGGGATCGGCCCGGGCGGTTTCCGATACGACATTGACAAACGATCTCGCTGCAAAGGGTGGATCAGATGCCTTGGCCACTGGCGGCCGGGGTGGCCGGGTATCCCGCGTTGCCACCCAGGGCCGCGGTATTCCTGGTGGTCGTGGTGGTGATGCGAATGCGGTAGCCGTTACACGTTCGCTGCAGGGTAGCGGTTCTGCTTCACTGACAGCAGGCAGCCGGGCCATGGGGGGTGATGGCGGCAATATCGATCTTGCCGGCAGCATTGCAAAAGCGGGCGACGGTGGGAACGCATTCGCACGGGCGAGGCTGATTACCGCGGCCGGCAAGCCAGTCGGTACCCTGTCTGTACAGGCCAACGCCGTGGGTGGACGAGGGGGCGCCAATGCCGGAACCGGTCCTGACGGACGTGGCGGGAATGCCACCGCGATAGCCGAGGCCAATACCACGGCGAGCTTCGTTTCGGCCACCGCGAATGCCACGCCGGGAGCGGGAGCAGGTGGCGCCAACAGTCTTGCAGTTGCTCGCATCACCGGCGGTGGTGGCGGACGCAGTACTGCCGGTATAGAAACCCGTTGGGCGAATGGTCTCACCCAGGGCCTGAATGTCCAGGCCGCAAATACAGCCGTGGGGCAAGCCCCGGCAACAGGTTCTGTCGAGGCGATTGCAGGGATTGGTTCCGTGCCCGCTGATGGCGTCAGCACGTCGGCTGCTGGCGGTGACCACTTCAGTATTGCCCGTGTGGCGGTAGCGCCGGATACAAGCGTCATCCGGTCCTTGCTGACGGGTAATCGCGGGGTTGCCGACAACTTTGACCTGACCGGCGGGAGCGATGTGCTGGCGCTGGCGAGCCTGGGTGCATTCCAGGATGGTAGCCGTTCCAGCCTGTTCAGCAATGATTTCAGTATGGCGCTTGATATGTCATTGCTGGATACACAGCAGGACCTCCTGTTTGGTTTCATGAACCCGACTGTACGGGGTAATGGTTTTGACGCACTCAGCATGTCGCTGCGGATTGAAGGTAGACTGGTTTTCAGTCAATCCTTCACAGACGTCACAGAAGCCCGGGGTTTTCTGGATGACCAGACACTGGACTTCGGCGACTGGACCCAGGGGCTGATCGGTCCACTGGATATTGCCTTCAGTGTTGACTATCGGATAAATGGTGCCGGTGATGCCTTCTATTTTGACACCATATTCGGGAATTCGACCATCGGTGCCGGTGTGGTACCGGTGCCGCCCGCCGTGTGGTTGTTCCTGAGCGGTTTCCTGAGTCTGGCTGGTATTGCCCGATGCAACCGGGCGACGCAGGCAAGTCCTCCGGCATAAACGCTAAACCCGGATGGTTGTCCTGGTTGGCCAGCCTGTTTGGAGGTAAAAAACCGACGGGCGTGTACGGGCTCCCTGCGTCCGGGACGCAGCGCTGTCATGTGAACAGTACGGGGTGCTTCTTGCCGCCAATGGTGACATCAACCTGGATGGCAAAGTCAATGCCGCTGATATCCTGATCGCGCAGCGTCACGTATTAGGTCTGACAACACTGACGGCAGAACAGATTGCGTGCGGAGGCCTGTATCCGCCTTCCGGGGATGCTGCTATCGCTCTATCAGACTTGTTGTCGATCACGCGGCAGGCAGTATCCACGCCCTGACCGTGGCCATTGTCCCGGCCTGCGCCATGATGAATCGGTGCCGGTGAGCATGGAGCCCATTGTCATGGCCGCCCGCACCAACACCGAAGTGTGGGTGGTGAACCACCTTTCGGATTCGGTCAGCATCGTGGACGTTTCCGGTGTTCCGCGTGTCACCCATACCCTGCTGGTGGGTGATGAGCCGCGCGACATCGTGTTCGCGGGCACCGGTGGTACCCGGCGTGCCTTTGTCACCACCGCGCATCGTGGCCAGAGCAGTCCCTGGGGACCGGACACCCTGCCGGACAACCTGGGCGAGTTCGCCACGCCGGGTATCGGGCGCGCCGACCTGTGGGCTTTCGACGCCGGTAACCCGACAGCGCCGGCGACCATGCTCAGCTTTTTCACCGATACGCTCCGCGCCTTGGTCGTATCCCCGGACGGACGCCATGTCTACGTGGCCGGCTTCCACACCGGTAACCGGACCACCATCATTCCGGAAGGCGCCGTGTGCAACGGAGGTGCCACGGCAGCCCCCTGCAATCCGGGGGGGGCGGACCCCAGGAACCTGGAGGCATGCCCGCGCCGAATGCCAACATCAAGCGCGTAAATGCGCCGGAAACCGGCCTGATCGTCAAGTTCGACCCCGCCACCGGCCAGTGGCGTGACGAACTTGGCCGTGACTGGAGCAACCAGGTGATGTTCAGCCTGCCCGATCGCGATGTCTTCGTCGTGGATGCCAACGCCAATCCGCCGGCACAGGCATGACGGTAGTCCATTACCTGCAGGAACGGGAGGGTATACACCTGAAAGTCAAAGCCAGGAAGGTAGCCTAGAGTGCTGTGCAGTTGCACTCACTGGGCGAATTTCGAGTATTTTGAAGGATTTTCTGAGCATGGCATTTCTCATGGTATTACCGTTTAGCAGGAAAATACGCCATTGAGTATAAAAGACAAAAAAGGCTTACTGATAATAGAGTGGGAGTGACTGGTACTGGCTGGCAACGTCTGGCGCTAACAGATATTTCGGCTGAGGCTTCAAGATCCTGCATCCGAAGAAGAAAACTGTATAAACATACAGTATCGCAAGGTATTCTTGATAAAGATGAGATCCGTTGGGGTGGATTTTCCGCTGACTTTACATTGATGGTTATCCGGCTCTTGGTGTCTGTTTGTTTATGAGCGGCCAGGTGAGAGTAAACGGCGCATACGCAGGCCGTTGGGCAGGCCGAGCAGGCGGCGGCCCTGTACTGCCGATTGTATCTGGGCAAGGAAGAGGGGGAAGCCTGGGCCCTCTCCGCCCGGGAGCGGCTGCGGAGCAAGTTCCTGCGCACCGCCGAAGCGCTCGGGCACCACTGGCAACAGGCGATCGGCTGCTATGAGCGGGCTCTGGACATCGGCGACCTGGCCGAGGATTTCTATTTCCACCTGATGCAATGTCACCATTGGCTTGGCCGGCGGGCCGAGGCGATTCAGGTATACCTGCGCTGCAAGCGTATGCTGCAACTTTCTCATTCCAACAGAACCGAGGCCCTGTATCAGGCATTGCGCCAGGTCTGACCAGGGATACACGGCACCGGTTTCGTCAGTCTTTCTTACGTTTTTTATCCATCCGTTAGTCATCCGTGAGTCGCCCTGACGTAGCGTTTCCCCGTGATGGAAAACTTTATCGTCCGCATCTATCGACGCGATCCGGCTGGCCCGATGCAACTGGCGGGCGTGGTCGAGGAAGTCGGCGTTGCAGGGAAGAAGCCTTTTCACAACCGGGCGGAATTGTTGGCGATTCTGGAGGGGGGCGAGGGCAGCCGCGGCAGCAGTCGAATGCCAGGGGCGTGAGGAAAAGTGGTATCACGCGGCTGAACTATGCAGTTTTTCAGGAAGGTAACAGTGACGGAGAAAGGCCATGAAAATACTCTGGGTTTCAGTGCTGGCGGTTTTACAGTTCGCCTGTGGGGGTGGTTCGGGCAGCAATTCCGGAGGTCAGGGACAGGCGGTTACTGCAACCACGAAGGTGGTCGACCAGAACGGGGGGACCCTCTCGCTGGACGGGATGGCCCTGACCATCCCGGCCGGTGCCTTGCAGGGCCCCATCTCGATCACTGTTCGGAAGCAGACTATCGCCAATGCCCCTGAAATCATCGATGGTGTTCTTTATGAATTCACTCCGGACGGTCTGCAATTCGATCTGCCTGTCACGCTCAGTATGCCCATGCCGGACAACAGCCTGCTGGGACCGGGTGAGGAATTCCGCATCGCCAAGTATCGCGTGACGCCGGACTATGACGATCCGAACCAGAACCTGTCCTACCTGATTGTGTATGACACGACTGTCGATGCCACGACCCAGATGGTCAGTACCGAAATCAGTGGCTTCAGCAGCTACGGGACCACAACATCCACTACCTTCCCCCCCATTTTACCTCCCGTTCCCAATACCACGGCAAGCTACGATTCCTGTAATCGGCGACTCACGTTGACGATACGCGGTTCCGGTGTCGAGACCGCGACAGTCACCGCGTTCATCCAGCAGCGCAGCCGCCAGGCCAGACCGCTGGGCTCCATACCGCCGTGGACCAACTGGAGCACAGACTGGGCAGGGGAACGTGTCCAGCAACCACAGGGCAGTCTGGTGTTTTCC
>DRQL01000024.1 GCA_011371465.1 Gammaproteobacteria bacterium
ACCTGAACAACCCGGTTTCGACCGGACCGAATATGCCCGACGGCCCGCGCGATGCCGATGTCCTGTCACCGCCGATTCTTTATACGCGCCGGGTGGATGGCAAGCGCACGGACTTTGTCGCCGGCGGCAGCAAGGGAGGGCTGTTTCGTGCCATCAACCGCGCTACGGGGGAAACCGTCTGGGAGCGCAAGATCAGCAAGGCCACCGGCATCGGTGGTATACAGGCCGGCGCGGCCTACGCCAGGGGCGTGGTGTATGTTGCCGGATTTGAAGGCATCGATGACGGCTTCTCGGATGCCAATTTCAATACGCCTGCGAGTAAATTTCCGAACGCCTTCTTCGCCACTTTCTCACCTTCTTTCTGGGCGGACGTGGAAGACACCCCGGATGACGGCAGGATCGATACCGGGATGCGTATCAAGGTGTATGCGCTGGATGCCGCCACCGGGCAGTCGAAGTGGCAGTTCGCCGATGGTCGTGACTATGTCGAGCTTCGGGAAGGCGCTGCCCTGCGGCACGTATCCACAACCGGGAAACTGGTTTGTGTGACGACCAGCTCCGGTAAACTCATTGTGCTGGACAAACGCAATGGCCGCGTTCTGTTTGAGGATCAGAGTCCGGATCTTAACCAGCTGTTCAGCCTGGGCCTGGGTAAACCGCACCACGTCAGCATGAATGCCGGTACCGTCATTGCCAACGGTATGCTCTACGTGCCGTACGGTGCGCAGAACAACCCGTCGGGCGGTATCATTGCCTATGAAATTAACCACCGGCCGGTTGCGCGCAGGGACCAGGCGACGGTTCAACGCAACGTGCCGCGGGTTCTGCAGGTGCTGGCGAATGATTTTGATGAAGATGGTGACAGGCTTCGGTTTACCCGCGTCGCCGGTCACGACATCAATACGGCAGACGGGCAGGCCGATGTGCTGACGTTGCACGGCGGCGTACTGGAAGTGATCAACCCGGGCGATGACCCCGCACATCCGGACAGTGCCTACCTGAGATTCACGGCAACCACCAGGGCGAAACAATGGCTGCAGTTCCGGTACAGCGTGGAGGACATTGCACCATTGAAGGTGATAAACAACGCGGTTACTGACCAGCCGGAGTCCACGCACACTCCACGCCGGGCAACGGCAGCAGTACACCTCAGGGTCAGATACTGATACCCTGCGGACCCCGGTGGGCGAGGAGGTTCTGCAAGCGCGCGGTCATCGCTCCCTTTTTGCATTTTGTCAGTTGACGAATTACCGTACTGTATGCAGTGGTTGTTAACGTCGGTAATCGAGAACAGGGTATTTATCATGGTATTTGCAATCAAGACCACCGGAAAGCGCGCGCCAGTACCGGACTTTCGTGGCCTGTTTCCCTTCGAGTGGGTATAACACAGCAGGACATCGATCGGCGCTGGATGGGGTACGCGCTGGACCTTGCCGGGCGCGCGGAGGAGCAGGGCGAGGTGCCGGTAGGCGCCGTCATTGTTCGGGATGGTGAACGGCTTGGCGAGGGCTGGAACCGGCCCATATCCGCTAACGACCCCACCGCACACGCCGAGATCGTTGCCCTGCGCGCCGCAGCGCGGGCGGTGGGAAACTACCGCCTCAGTGGTGCCACACTCTATGTCACACTGGAGCCGTGCCTGATGTGCGCAGGTGCCATGATTCATGCCCGTATCAGCCGTCTGGTGTTTGGTGCCAGCGATCCAAAACGTGGCGTCATCAACAGCACGAACCATGTTTTTGAAACCCGGGGGCTGAATCATCGTGTGCAGACCGAGGGAGGCATTATGTCAGAGCAATGTGGCCGTCGCTTGCAGGCCTTTTTCCAGGAACGACGTTTATGAAGCGCTTGTTTGTATTACCCGCTGTGCTCTGTATCCTGTATACAGCTTGTGTCGTGCGCGCAGCACCCGTATATCCGCCGGCCACTGTCAGTATGGACCTGGTCAAGGTATCAGAGCACGTTTACTATGTGCAGGGCACACCCGGTGTCGCAACCGACAACCAGGGTTTTATCTCCAACGCCGGTGTCATCATCACCAGGGAAGGCGTCGTTGTCTTCGATGCGCTCGGTACGCCTTCGCTGGGTGACCTGTTACTGAAAAAAATACGCGCCATTACCGACCAGCCGATCGTGCGGGTGATTACCAGTCACTACCATGCGGATCATATCTACGGTTTGCAGGTATTCGAGAAACAGGGGGCGGAGATCTGGGCGCCGGCAGGCGCAGAAGTCTACCTGACTTCGGAAAATGCACAGGAGCGACTGGAAGAAAGGCGTTTCTCGCTGGAACCCTGGGTGAACGAGACTACCCGGCTGGTGGACCCGGACCGGTACCTCGACAAACAGGAGTCCTTCCGGCTTGGTGGCGTGCGGTTCACGGTGACCCCGGTTGGCGCTGCGCACTCTGACGGTGACCAGACCCTGTACGTGGAGCCGGACCGGGTGCTGTTTTCCGGCGATATCATTTTTGAAGGCCGGGTGCCGTTCCTGGGGGATGCCAATTCACGCCACTGGCTGGAAGTGCTGGAGCGCATGGAATCAAAACCGCTGGCCGCGCTGGTGCCCGGACACGGTGCCGCGGCCGCCGACCCGGACCGGGCGGTTACACAGACCCGCCGTTACCTGTCCTTCCTGCGAGAGAAAATGGGCGCTTCGGCTGCCGACCTGGTGCCTTTCGAGGAAGCATACGAAGTGGTGGACTGGTCCGATTTCAGGGACCTGCCTGCATTCGCCGAGGCCAATCGCAGAAATGCGTACCAGGTGTACCTGTCGATGGAAGCCGAGGAGTTGTCTGAATGACGGGAGAGTGTGACAGCATTGCCGCGCATACCTGAAATCGTGTTGGAATAACAGGAATATAATGAGTCCTGGCACATTCGAGGAACAAATTCATCGTCTGCTGGAACTGAAGTCGCAAAAGAATTTCAGGGAAGCGCTTGCCGTTGGTGAGGACGCCTTGCGGATACAGCCAGGTCATCCTGTCGCGGTTGCGCTGGTGGCTGGTTTGCGCGGGCGAACGGGGAATCCGCAGGCTGGTCTTGAACTGATTTCTCCATTCCTGTCAGACCGGCCGCTGCCGGTACCCATGGCGCTGGCCTATGGCAGAATCTGCCTGTCGCTGCAACGCGGGCAGGATGCGATCCCGGTCCTTGAACAAACGCTGGCGGATCTTCCCGCGCAACAGGAGCAAGGTCGTTACGGGATACATTTCTGCCTGGGAGACCTGTACGATGCGGTCGGGCAGTACGATACGGCCTTCGCCAACTACAAAAAAGCCAACCGTAAAAAGTCGGTT
>DRQL01000025.1 GCA_011371465.1 Gammaproteobacteria bacterium
ATTACCGCTTTGCCGGCCGCTACGGGCAGCACCCGGATCCCAACCAGGAACGGTTTTTTTTCGGCCTGTTGCGCGAGTGCCTGGAGCAGGGCATCGTCACGGAGGATATGCTGCGCGAGGAAATGGCCAAAAACCATATCCGGCACGATGCCTTTGAAGTGCTGGAGCGGACGCCCTCGCTGGCAGCGTGATCGTTGCGCTGCGGGTTCGCGGTCAGGGGCTCGCTCCTACGGGGGTTCGGGGTTGGTCTGGTCGGGTATGGGGGTTTCTGCCGCCTGCTCCTGGCGCGTGTAACCGAAGAAGGGCAGCAGCCTTTCGGATATCAGCTCCTCGATCTGTTCCACCTGCTGATCGTCGAAGTAATCCCGGTAGCCGCCCACCTTGGCGCGGCGCACCTTGTAACTGTCCGGGTTGGAGCGGTCGCCGGGTGCGAGGCGGCCGCCGCTCAGCCAGAAGGTGTTTTTCGCTTCCATTTTTTTCATGTTTTCATAGGATGAGAACTCCACGGCTTCGCTGATTTGCTCGTCCGTTGCCGGCGTGCCCATGAATTCCGCCAGTTTCTTCAGCATCTCCTGCGGATGTGACTTCAGGTCCTCGTAGCGCAGCAGGAAAAAATGTTCGATCTTGCCGGCTTCCCTGGCCCACACGTTCAGGAAGTCGATGACCCACACCAGGCCGGCGTCGGATTCCATGACGAAATCGAACACGGAGACGTCGGAGCCGCCTTTCGGGTACTTGTTGATGGCGCGCTTGTGCTCCTTCATGCGATGTTTCCACTGGAAGAACTGGGATACAGCCACATCCCTGGGATCCCGTACCAGCAGTACGACTTTCTTGTCGTAGAAGGGCGCCTTGGAGTCTTTCCGGCCGGTGTAATCACCAATATAGGTATCATGGGTAAAGAAAATGCGCGGGATGGCGCGGTTCATGCGGTGGAAATTGTCGAAGCTGAGCATGGAGCGTTCGGGCAGACCGTGCATCTGCTGGTACAGGCGCGACAGCATGACGCGCAACCAGGTGCGGCCGCTCTTGCCGAAGGAGACCACCGCGACGTCGGCCTTTTGCAGGCGACGGTACTGTTCACGTCCCCGCAGCCGGCGTTCAGCCAGCAGTTTGCGTTCTTCAGGCTGAAAGAACATCAGGGTTCGGAGCAGGCGACGGGACACAATCTTCCGGAAAGAATGCAGGGCCTGGGTTCCGGAGTGGAGGAGGTGCGACATGGGTAGACCGTGTAAAAATACCGCGTGGAGACTACGCGGGCACCTGCCTGAATTCAAGTGGTGGGCCATCGTCCGGATTGCGGCCTGTGGGGTGAAAGCGTCAAAATCCCGCTGTTTGCACGGGCTTTTTTTATGACCCCAGAAGCATAACTTAAGCTCTTGATTTTGTGCCGGAATCAACAGCCGGCCTTGCTTGACTCTGTTCCGCCAACTGGCCTAGACTGCGGGGCGGCTCGCATGAGCGCGGCTAAATAAAAATACTACCCGGCAGCGACCGGGCGCGTCGGAGAAGGCTGGCATGCTGGAAAACTATTTACCGGTTCTGATCTTCATCGCCATTGGCGTGGGTACGGGGCTGGTGATGACGCTGATGGGCTATATGCTCGGGACCCAAAAGCCCGACAGCGAAAAACGCTCGCCCTACGAATGCGGCTTTGAAGCCTTTGAAGACACGCGCATGCGTTTCGACGTGCGTTACTACCTGGTGGCTATCCTTTTTATTATCTTCGACCTGGAGATCGCCTTCCTGTTTCCCTGGGCCGTGGTACTCAACGATATCGGCTGGTTCGGGTACATAGCCATGATGATTTTCCTGGGCATCCTGGTGATCGGCTTCATCTACGAGTGGAAGAAGGGAGCGCTGGAATGGGAGTAGCTGCCTGATGGGCGTGGAAGGTCTTCTCGAAGAGGGTTTCATTACCACCTCGGCCGACAAGCTGATCAACTGGGCGCGCACCGGCTCGATGTGGCCGATGACCTTTGGCCTGGCCTGCTGCGCGGTCGAGATGATGCAGGCCGGCGCCTCCCGTTATGACCTGGACCGCTTCGGCGTGGTGTTTCGTCCCAGCCCCCGGCAGTCCGACGTGATGATCGTGGCGGGAACGCTGTGCAACAAGATGGCGCCGGCGCTGCGCAAGGTCTATGACCAGATGTCGGAACCACGCTGGGTGATCTCCATGGGATCCTGTGCCAACGGCGGCGGTTACTACCATTATTCCTACGCAGTGGTGCGCGGCTGCGACCGCGTGGTTCCCGTCGATATCTACGTGCCCGGTTGCCCGCCGACCGCGGAAGCCCTGCTGTACGGTATTCTGCAGTTGCAGAACAAGATTCACCGTACCAACACGATCGCACGGTAACAGAAGGGTAACCGATGCAGGCGCAGGCACTTCTTGAGCAGTTACAGGCACGTTTTGGTGACACGCTGCAGGATGCGGTGGTGGCGCAGGGCGAAGTGACCATCGAAGTGGCGCCCGCTGACCTGCTGGCAACCTGTATGGCGCTGCGCGACGAAAAGGATTTCCACTTTGAGCAACTGATCGACGTCTGTGGCGTCGATTACCTCGCCTGGGGTGAGACCGAGTGGGCGACGGAGGAGACAACCGGGACAGGGTTCAGCCGTGGCGTGGACGCCAGGACGGCCGGGCGCCTGCCAGGGTTGGAGGAAGAACTGTCGACAGAGACGCCGCAACAAGACCGGCGCTTTGCGGCGGTGTATCACTTGCTGTCCATAAAAAACAACCAGCGCCTGCGCATCCGGGTGTTCGCCGTCGACGACCAGTTGCCGGTGATCCCGTCGGTGCTGGATATCTGGAGCAGTGCCAACTGGTTCGAGCGCGAAGCGTTCGACCTGTTTGGCATCCTTTTTGAAGGGCACCCGGATTTGCGGCGCCTGCTGACCGATTACGGTTTTATCGGCCACCCGTTCCGCAAGGACTTTCCGCTCAGTGGCAATGTAGAGGTCCGGTACGACCCGGAGCAGCAGCGCGTCATCTACCAGCCGGTCAGTATCGAGCCGCGCGTGCTGGTACCGAGGGTGATTCGTCCCCATGTCGGTGAGGAAGAAACGGCTGACGAGCCCGCAGCGGAAGAAGTGGCGGCTGATGAGGATAAAAGCGAATAGTTATGGAAACCAGTGTAGCCGTCATCCCGGCGCAGGCCGGGATCCAGACCGACGTGGAAACAGCAAGCATGGGTCCCGGCCTGCGCCGGGACGATGGAAAAACGGGGCGGGATGACAGATAGACTGGTTGAACTGGACATATGCCTGAAATACGCAACTACACGCTGAACTTCGGTCCCCAGCACCCCGCTGCGCACGGTGTGCTGCGCATGGTGCTGGAACTGGACGGCGAGACCGTGCAACGTGCCGACCCGCACGTCGGCCTGCTGCACCGTGCCACGGAAAAACTGGCGGAGAGCAAGCCCTATAACCAGAGTATCGGATACATGGACCGGCTCGATTACGTGTCCATGATGTGCAACGAGCACGGCTATGTCATGGCCATCGAAAAACTGCTGGGTGTGGAAGTGCCGGAGCGCGCCCAGTACATCCGGGTCATGTTCGACGAGATCACCCGTATCCTCAACCACCTGTTGTGGCTGGGTGCGCACGGGCTCGATGTCGGTGCCATGACCGCATTCCTGTATACCTTCCGCGAACGTGAAGACCTGATGGACGCCTACGAGGCCGTGTCGGGCGCGCGCCTGCACGCCACCTATTACCGGCCGGGCGGTGTGTACCGTGATCTGCCGGACCGCATGCCGCAGTACCAGCCGTCGCGCTGGCACAGCCAGGGCGATGTCGATCGCCTCAACCGCAACCGCCAGGGCTCGTTGCTGGATTTCCTGGATGATTTCGTGGCGCGCTTCCCGGCCTGCGTCGACGAGTACGAGACCCTGCTGACCGACAACCGGATCTGGAAACAGCGCACCGTCGATATCGGTATCGTTACACCGGAACGCGCCCGGCAACTGGGCTTTACCGGTCCCATGCTGCGTGGCTCGGGTATCGCCTGGGACCTGCGCAAGAAACAGCCCTATGAAGTCTACGACCGCATGGATTTCGATATTCCCGTCGGCACCAACGGCGACAGTTATGATCGCTACCTGGTGCGCATCGAGGAAATGCGCCAGGCCAACCGCATCATCAAACAGTGCATCGACTGGCTGCGCGTGAACCCCGGCCCGGTGATGGTCGGTGATCACAAGGTGGCGCCGCCGCCGCGCGAGGAAATGAAGCAGGATATGGAAGCCCTCATCCATCATTTCAAGCTGTTTACCGAGGGCTATTGTGTTCCGGAAGGTGAAGTGTACGCCGCGCTGGAACACCCCAAGGGCGAGTTCGGTGTGTATTTGATATCGGATGGCGCCAACAAACCCTACCGCGTGAAGATCCGCGCGCCGGGTTTTGCCCACCTGTCGGCCATGGATGAAATGGCGCGTGGTCACATGCTGGCCGACGTGGTGGCGATCATTGGTACGATGGATATTGTATTTGGTGAGATTGACCGCTGATGAGTACCCCGACACCTGTAACCGAGGACAAACAGCTGCCGCAGGCCGTGCGCGACGTAATCGATGCCTGGCTGGAAAAATACCCGCCGGACCAGAAACAGTCAGCAGTGATCACGGCCCTGTTTACCGCGCAGGAGCACGGCGAGGGCTGGCTGACCCGCGAGATGATGGACAGCGTGGCCGAGTATCTCGGCATGCCACCGGTGTCGGTGTACGAGGTCGGGACTTTCTATTCCATGCTGGAACTGGAGCCGGTGGGCCGTAATATCGTGGCAGTCTGCAACAACATTTCCTGCATGCTGTGCGGCGCGGACGACATCATTGCGCACATCGAGAACAAGCTGGGCATCGAGTGGGGCGGAACCACCGCCGACGGGCGTATTACCCTGAAGAAGGAAGAAGAGTGCCTGGCGGCCTGTATCGGTGCTCCCATGATGACCGTGAACGGTCACTATCACGAGAACCTGACCATTGAAAAAGTGGATCAGATTCTGGACGGGCTGGAGTAGGCCATGACCAACCAGGTCTGTTTTACCACACTGAAATTCGACCAGCCGTGGACGCTGGAGAACTATCTCAGTATCGGCGGCTACGACGCCTGGAAGAAGATCCTGGCGGAAAAAACGCCGCAGGAAGAGATCATCGAGATCGTCAAGAGCTCCGGCCTGCGCGGCCGTGGTGGTGCGGGTTTCCCCACCGGCCTGAAGTGGAGTTTCATGCCGCGCACGGCGCCGGGCCAGAAATACATCGTCTGCAATTCGGACGAGTCCGAACCGGGTACCTGCAAGGACCGCGACATCATCCGCTACAACCCGCACGCGCTGATCGAGGGCATGGCCATTGCCGGTTACGCGATGGGCGCGACCGTCGGTTACAACTACATGCGCGGCGAGTTCCACCACGAACCGTATGAACGCTTCGAACAGGCGCTGAAGGAAGCCCGCGAGGCCGGCCTGCTGGGCCGGAACCTGAAAGGCTCCGGCATCGATTTCGAGCTGCACAGCCACCTGGGCGCGGGCGCCTATATCTGCGGTGAGGAAACCGCACTGCTGAATTCCCTGGAAGGCAAAAAGGGTCAGCCACGGTTCAAGCCGCCGTTCCCGGCCAACTTCGGCCTGTACGGCAAGCCGACCACCATCAACAACACCGAAAGCCTGGCGTCTGTGCCCGCCATACTGCGTAACGGCGGCGAATGGTTCCTGAACCTCGGCCGGCCCAACAACGGTGGCGAAAAAATCTGGTGCGTGTCCGGCCACGTCAACAGACCGGGCAACTACGAGATCCCGCTGGGCGCGCCGTTTAAAGACCTGCTGGAACTGGCCGGCGGCGTGCGCACCGGGCACCAACTCAAGGCGGTGATTCCCGGTGGCTGTTCCATGCCGGTGATGACCGCCGAGCAGATCATGGATACGGACCTGGACTACGACTCCCTGTCGAAGGCGGGTTCGGCGCTGGGTTCCGCGGGCATGATCGTGATGGACGACAGCACCTGCATGGTGAAAGCGCTGATGCGCATTTCGCGTTTCTATTACGCCGAGTCCTGCGGTCAGTGCACGCCGTGCCGCGAAGGTTGCGGCTGGATGTACCGCGTCATCAAGCGCATCGAGGAAGGGCAGGGCACGATGGAGGACATCGACCTGCTGGCGAGTGCGGCAGGCCAGATCGAAGGGCATACCATCTGTGCCTTCGGTGACGCCGCGGCCTGGCCGGTGCAGAGTTTCATCAAGCACTTCCGCCACGAATTTGAATACCACGTGCAGCACAAGAACTGCATGCCCGGCACCAGCAGTCACCGCAGCACCGCCGGCAAGGGAGCTGCTGCATGAGCGCCAAACCGGACACAGTGGCCGAAGACATGGTGACGGTGGAGATCGATGGCGTCGAGTACCCGGCGCGCAAGGGTGCCATGATCATCGAGATTACGGATGAGAATGACATCAGCGTTCCGCGTTTCTGTTACCACAAGAAGCTGCCGGTAGCCGCCAACTGCCGCATGTGCATGGTGGAAGTGGAGAAGGCGCCCAAGCCTCTGCCGGCCTGCGCCACCCCGGTCATGGAGGGCATGAAGATCCGCACGCATTCGGATTTTGCCAAAAAGGCGCAGCGTGCTGTGATGGAGTTCCTGCTCATCAACCACCCGCTGGACTGCCCTATCTGTGACCAGGGCGGGGAGTGCGAACTGCAGGACGTCGCACTGGAATATGGCCGCGGCGTGTCACGCTTCAGCGAAAAGAAGCGCGTGGTCAGGGACAAGGATTTCGGTGCGCTGATTGCCTCGGATATGACACGCTGCATTCACTGCACGCGCTGCGTGCGTTTCCTGCAGCACGTGGCCGGTTTCAAGGAAATGGGTGGACTGGGGCGCGGCGAGAATGTCGAAATCGGCACTTATGTCGAACACCACATCGGTTCGGAACTGTCGGGCAACATCATCGACGTGTGCCCGGTCGGTGCGCTGACCTCCAAACCGTTCCGTTTCACGGCACGTGCCTGGGAGATGGTGCAGG
Source organism: Gammaproteobacteria bacterium (assembly GCA_011371465.1). Taxonomy (GTDB): domain Bacteria; phylum Pseudomonadota; class Gammaproteobacteria; order DSM-19610; family DSM-19610; genus Thiogranum. The sequence goes on from DRQL01000025.1 coordinate 7,025, forward strand.
CGCCTTCGATTGCGCCGCACGATTGTGTCGGCTCCAATCTCTACCTGCACACCCGTAACGGCAAATTGATGCGCGCGGTACCCCGCGAGAACGAAGCCGTGAACGAAGTCTGGCTGTCGGACCGCGACCGGTTTTCCTACCAGGGGGTCAACAGTGAAGACCGGCTGGACACACCCATGATCAAAAAAGCCGATGGTTGGCAGCGCGTGGAATGGGAAGAAGCCCTGCACGTGGTGGCTCAGGCCCTGCGCGAGCGGGTCGACAGCCAGGGAGCGGACCAGCTGGGCATGCTGGTGTCCCCGAGTGCGACACTGGAAGAACAGGCGCTGGTCAACCAGCTTGCCGAGGGACTGGGTGTCAGCAATATCGATCATCGCTTGCGACAGACGGATTTCTGTGGGCAACAGGACCAGCCGGTATTCCCCTTCCTCGGTCAGACCATCGAGGAACTGGAGAACGCCGACGCGCTGCTGCTGGTTGGTGCCAACCCGCGCAAGGACCAGCCGATCATCGGCCATCGCATACGCAAGGCCGCCCAGGCCGGCGCCCGTGTCATGTTGATCAATTCGGTGGACTATCCGTATACCTTCGCTGCCGCCCACCAGGCGATCGTGGCCCCAATGCGCCTGGTACAGTCACTGGCGGGTGTAGCTGCTGCATTGCTGCAGAGCAAAAAGGCGCGCGCACCGCAGGATTTGCAGGCCGTTATCGACCAGACCCTGCCGGATGCTACCGAGCAGGCGATCGCGGCAACCCTGAGCGAGGCCGGGCAGGCCACGCTCCTGCTGGGACTGGAAGCCGGCATGCACCCGGCGTTTTCCGCGTTGCGCGCGCTGGCGGTGTTGATTGCAGAGCTGAGTGGCGCCCGGCTTGGTTTCCTGTCTGACGGTGCTAACAGTGCGGGTGCCTGCCTGGCCGGCGTGCTGCCGCATCGCGGCGTGGCGGGCAAGGCCAGGTCCCGTGCCGGCCTGAGTGCTGCGCAGATGATCAACCAGCCGCTGAAGAACTATTTTCTGCTGGGCATCGAGCCGGAGCTGGATTGCGCCAACGGCGCACAGGCGCTGGTCGCAATGCAGGAGGCGGAATTCGTGGTGGCGATGACGCCCTTTGTGACGGAACGCATGCGGGACTATGCCGATGTGTTGCTGCCCATGAACTGTTACGCGGAAACTTCCGGTACCTTTGTCAACTGCGAAGGCCGCTGGCAGAGTTTTGCCGCGATATCGCGTGCGCCGGGCGGCAGCCGGCCAGGCTGGAAGGTATTGCGCGTGCTGGGTAACCTGCTGGAGCTGGAAGGTTTTGACCAGACTTCGTCAGAGCAGGTGCGCGATGCCCTGTCGGAACAGATTGGTTCGGTGCAGGTGGATAACACGCAGGCGGGGGAGGCGGACGACCTTCCCTCCGTCGGGGACGGTTTGCAACGTATCGCCAGCCTGCCGATGTACGCCGTCGACAGCCTGGTGCGCCGCGCCGTTGCGTTGCAGCATACCCCGGATGCCGATGTGTCCGCCCTGAGTTTGCATTCCGCGGAGGCGGCGCGACTGGGACTGGCCACGGGTGACCGGGCCCTGGTACGGCAGGGTGATGAGGCGATCGAGCTCGACGTGATCGTCAGCGATCGTGTGGCCGAAGGCGGCGCACTGGTTCCGATGGCGATTGAAGCCACCCACGCGCTGGGTGCACCCTCTGGCATACTACAGGTAAAAAAGGCATAAAGACGGGCCATGGCTGAGACAAGCTACATCGACTGGATCATTACGGGCGTCATCATTCTCGCCAAGATCCTGATCATCGTGATCCCCCTGATGCTCAGTGTCGCCTACCTGACCTATGCCGAGCGCAAGATCATCGGCTACATGCAGTTGCGCATCGGCCCCAACCGCGTCGGACCGCGCGGCTGGCTGCAGCCGATCGCCGATGCCGTCAAGCTGATGTTCAAGGAAATCATCGTTCCTTCGAAATCCAACCCCTACCTGTTCGTGATCGCACCGACCCTGGTGATTGCGCCGGCACTGGCGGCCTGGGCCGTGATCCCGTTCTCGGACGGGCTGGTACTGGCGGACGTGGACGCCAGCCTGCTGTATATCCTCGCGCTGACCTCCATCGGCGTGTACGGCGTCATCATTGCCGGCTGGGCATCCAACTCAAAATATGCCTTTCTC
>DRQL01000026.1 GCA_011371465.1 Gammaproteobacteria bacterium
AAACTGGAATATTTCGACACAGTTCACAAAACGGATTAAAGATACGGGCCTGATCCCCGAGAAACAGTAGGCACTTTTAAGGAGTTCACGATGGATATCTTCTCGACATTTGTTCAGTTTTTCCAGTCCGGCGGGGTGTTTATGTATCCCATCGTTGTCGTCCTGGCCCTCGGCGCCGCCATTGCCATAGAGCGCTACGTCTACCTGACCGCGGCACGCGCCACCAACCAGCGCATCTGGAAAAAGGTGATGCCGCTGCTGATGGAAGGCAAGTACAGCCAGGCCATCGCCGTTACCGAAAAATCCAAATCCGCCCTCAGCCGCATCCTGCGCTACGGACTGGATCGCACCGACAATGTCGCGGCGCACCGCGATGACGTGGAAGTCGCCATGGAAGAGGGCCTGATGGAAACGGTGCCCCGCCTGGAGAAACGCACCCACTACCTGGCCACCTTTGCCAACATCGCCACCCTGCTGGGCCTGCTGGGCACCATCATGGGCCTGATACAGGCCTTCACCGCGGTCGCCAACGCCAACCCGGCGGAAAAAGCCGATATGCTGTCTGCCAGTATCTCGGTAGCCATGAACACCACGGCATTCGGCCTGATGGCCGCCATCCCGCTGCTGCTGATCTACACCGTGCTGCAGACCAAGACCACGGAACTCGTCGACAGCCTGGAAATGGCATCGGTTAAATTCCTGAATATCCTGACCGAGCGTCGCGGAACTTCCGCCTGATGAAACGTCGCTGGCGTAGCAAGCGTTCCGGTGGCCCACCGGAGCTGGATATCACGGCCTTCATGAACCTGATGGTCATACTGGTGCCGTTCCTGCTGATTTCCGCCGTATTTTCACGCATCACCATCCTGGAGCTGGACCTGCCGGCATCGGCTGCCGAACAGCAGGCGCCGAAAGACGAACCCGAGAAACTGCAGCTCGAGGTCATCCTGCGCGATCACGTCGTGGAGATCGGTGACCGCAAGCGCGGCCTGCTGAAACAGGTGGAAGTACAGCCCGATGGCAGCCACCTGCAACAGGTCTCCGAACTGCTGCAACAGATCAAGGCCCGTTTCCCGGACAAGCGGGATATCACCCTGTTACTGGAAACCGATATTGCCTACGAGCGCCTGGTGGAAATGATGGACACCCTGCGTGTCGCCCAGGTCGAGCAGGCCGGTGAAACCGTCAACGCCGAACTGTTCCCCGCCATCTCCATCGGCGATGCGCCGGCTGCCGGGTCGCGCGCTTCTGCAAAGGACCGCAAATGAAACAGTCCCGCCGCGCCAAGCGCATGGAACGCCACTACAAGCGCAACAAGGGCGCTCCGGCGTTCAACATGGTCTCCCTGATGGACATCTTCACCATCCTGGTCTTCTTCCTGCTGGCCAACTCCGGGGAAGGCGAAGTCCTGCCCAGCACCCGTAACATCGAGCTGCCCGAATCCATCGCCGAGCAGAAACCCCGCCAGAACGTCGTGATCGTGGTCACGGCGAGTGACATCCTGGTGCAGGGCAGCAAGGTGATTTCCGTGCAGGATGCAGAGGACAGCAAGGGACTGGTGATCGAGCCGCTCAGGGCGGAGCTGGAACGGCAGAACAGGCGCCGTGTGCTGCCGACCGACGGCAGCAAGGAACAGCCGACGGAAGTAACCATCATGGGCAACAAGCTGATTCCCTATCGACTGCTGAAGAAAGTCATGGCAACCAGTACCGAGGCCGGCTTTGGAAAGATTTCGCTGGCCGTGATGCAGAAGACAACGGACCAGGCGGACCAGGAAATATAATGGTCTATTCCCACTCCCTGTCCCTGCCCTGGTCGATTTCCGCGGAAGACGAGCGTCGTTTCCGCAAGATCCTGCTGATCACGCTGGTAATCACGATCGCTTTCGGCATTGCCATACCGCTACTGCCGGTACTCAAAAAACCGGTGGAAGAGGAAGTCGAGCTTCCGCCACGCGTCGCCAAGCTGATTTTCGAGAAAAAGACCGAACCGAAACCGCGCAAGAAACCGAAGGTAGAGAAAAAACCGGAACCCAAACCAAAACCGGTGGCCAAAAAGAAGCCGCTGCCCAAAAAGAAAGTGCCGCCCAAAGTCGAAAAGAAAGTCGTGCCCAAAAAGCCGAAGGTGGACGCCATCGAACAGGCGCGCAAAAAGGCCTCTACGGCCGGTCTGCTGGCCCTGCAGGATTCGCTCGCCGACCTGCGCGACCAGTCGGTCGATGAACTGAACGGCTCCAGGCGACTCAGCAACAGCGGAGCGAGCGCGCGCAAGACCGAGCGATCCCTGATCACCTCGAAAGTGGGCAGCAGCAGCCGCGGCATCAATACGGCGGCGATGAGTCGCGACACCGGCTCGACAAAGCTGGCCGCGCGCACGGCAACCCGGGTAAAAAGCTCCATCGCCAAACCCACCAGCAAGAACGCGCGCAAAAACAGTCGCACCGCGTCGCGCAGCATCGAGGAAATCCAGGTGGTATTCGACCGCAACAAGAGCGCGATCTACGGCCTGTATAACCGCGCACTGCGCAAG
>DRQL01000027.1 GCA_011371465.1 Gammaproteobacteria bacterium
CACACGGTAGCGGTTGTAAATCTCCCCCTGGTCGAGACCGATGGTTTCGATGCAATGCTGGTAGGTCCAGGTATGCAGGGCCTCTTCGTAGACCTGGCGCGCCTGGTAGATCTGCAGTTCCGGCGCGCTCATCTTCTCCATCACCGCCAGGCCGATGTTGCGCATGGCCAGGATATCGGACGTGGTCAGGTAGGACAGCACGTTCTCGTACACGTGGCGCTCCTGTGGCGTCAGCGTGTGGTGATAATCGTGTACGTCCTGTGTCATATTGATGTCCAGTGGCGTCCAGTGGTTCCTGTTGGCGTTGAGGAAGTACTTCCACGCCCACGGGTATCTGAACGGCGCCAGCTGGTTGATGTCGGTCTGGCCGTTGACGACACGTTTGTCTTCGGCCCGCACCGGTAGTACACCGGGAGCGGGTATCCCTTTCGTGGTGCTTGCTACCGGCTCCGCTATCCGCTCCAGTTGGTTCAGCGTTGCCTCGCTGAGCACCGGATCGACCGGTTCGTCCCCGGCCGGTTGCAGGGTGGTGGTTTGCAGGACGGGTTCTGTCCTCTCGTTGTCATCCCGGTTCAGCATGGTGTCTCCTCTGGTACGGCGCTATGTGTACACGGCCATGTCGGCGCCAGGCCGCAATACAGGTGCCCCGACATACGACACCGGATGCCTGCCTGTACCGGCATGACGGGGAACTGTGCGTCTGCGCCTGTTTTGAAAGTCACTGGCAGGCTTCGCAATCCGGATCAAGGATCGAGCAGACCTGCGGCGCATCGTCCTGCGGCACGCCCTGTTCACCATCGCGCACCGCGGTTTTCTCGACATGCGTCGCACCCAGTGTGCGCAGGTAGTAGGTGGTCTTGAGACCACGCCGCCAGGCCAGCTTGTACAGCGCATCCAGTTTCGGTCCGCTGGCTTCGGCCAGGTACAGGTTCAGCGACTGTCCCTGGTCGATCCACTTCTGGCGGCGGCCGGCTGCCTCGATCAGCCAGCGCGAGTCGATCTCGAACGCCGTTGCATATTTTTCCTTGAGCGCAGCCGGCACCCGGTCGATGGACGCCAGGCAACCGTCGTAGTACTTGAGGTCGTTAACCATCACCGCATCCCACAGCCCCTGCGCCTTCAGGTCACGCACCAGGTAGGGATTCACTACGGTAAATTCGCCGGACAGGTTCGATTTAACGTACAGGTTCTGATAGGTCGGCTCGATGGACTGCGACACACCGCAGATATTGGAAATGGTCGCCGTCGGAGCAATGGCCATGGTGTTGGAGTTGCGCATGCCTACGCTCATTACGCGCTCGCGCAACCCTTCCCAGTCGAGCGTCGTGGAACGGTCGACCTCCAGCCTGCCACCGCGCCCCTGTTCCAGCAGGTCCAGCGAGTCGATCGGCAGGATGCCACGGCTCCACAGCGAGTTCTCGAAACTCGGGTAGCGGCCGCGTTCTGCGGCCAGGTCGGTCGAAGCCCGGATGGCAAACCAGCTGACCGCTTCCATGGAACGGTCGGCGAACTCTACAGCCTGTTGCGAGGCATAGGGTATGTCCTGCTTGTAGAGCGCATCGTGGAAACCCATGATGCCCAGGCCCACCGGCCGGTGGCGCAGGTTGGAATTGCGCGCCTGCGGCACCGAGTAGTAATTATAGTCGATGACGTTGTCCAGCATGCGCATGGCGGTACTGATGGTGCGTTCCAGCTTTGCCCTGTCCAGCCCGTTTTCATCGACGTGGGCGGCCAGGTTGACCGAGCCGAGGTTGCACACGGCAATTTCCCGGTCATCGGTGTGCAGCGTAATTTCCGTACACAGGTTGGAGCTGTGCACCACGCCGACGTGCTGGTTGGTGTAGCGCAGGTTGCAGGGATCCTTGAAAGTCACCCAGGGGTGCCCGGTCTCGAACAGCATGCCCAGCATCTTGCGCCACAGATCAACCGCCTTGACGCGCCTGTGAATATCCAGCTCTCCACGCGCTGCCCTGGCTTCATAGTCCTGGTATTTTTCCCGGAATGCCTGGCCGGTGAGATCGTGCAGTTCCGGAACCTCCTCCGGTGAAAACAGTGTCCAGTCACCCTGTTCCATTACCCGCTCCATGAACAGGTCCGGCACCCAGTTGGCGCTGTTCATATCGTGGGTACGGCGCCGTTCGTCACCGGTGTTCTTGCGCAGTTCCAGGAATTCCTCGATATCGATATGCCAGGTTTCCAGGTAGGCACACACCGCGCCCTTGCGCTTGCCACCCTGGTTGACGGCGACAGCGGTGTCATTGGCGACCTTGAGGAACGGCACCACGCCCTGGCTCTTGCCGTTGGTACCCCTGATATGCGCGCCCAGGCCGCGTACGCGCGTCCAGTCATTACCCAGCCCGCCGGCGAACTTGGAAAGCAGCGCGTTATCGCGTATCGCACTGTATATGCCCTCCAGCCTGTCCGGCACCGTGGTCAGGTAGCAGGAAGACAGTTGCGGGCGCAGCGTACCGGCGTTGAACAGCGTCGGCGTGGAGCTCATGAACGCAAAACTCGACAGCAGCTCATAAAACTCGATGGCGCGCGCCTCGCGGTCAACCTCGTTGATAGCCAGCCCCATCGCCACGCGCATGAAAAATGCCTGTGGCAGCTCGAAACGTACGCCGTCGATACTGTGAATGAAATAGCGATCGTACAGGGTCTGCAATCCAAGGTAGGCGAAGCTGCGGTCGCGCCCGGCCTGCAGGGCGGCACCCAGTTTTTCGAGGTCATACAGCGTCAGTTCACTGTCCAGCAGTTCCAGTTCCGCGGCACGCTGAATGTAGGCGGAAAAATAGACCGGGTAACATGCCGCCATGCCGGCGTGGCCGCCGTCCGGCAGTTCCAGCCCGAGGAACATCATGGCGTCAGCACGCATATTGTCCAGCAGCAGGCGCGCCGCCACCCGGGAATAGTCCGGCTCGGTATCAATCAGGGTGCGGGCGCTCATCACCAGCGCGGCACCCAGGTCCCGTTCGCTGATGCCGTCGAACAGGTTGCGCAGGCTTTCCTTCAGCAGGTACTCCGCATCCACATCGGCCAGTCCCTCGCAGGCCGCGGCAATCTGTGCCTGCAGGGCGCCGGTATCGAGCGGTCGCTTCTCGCCGTGTGCGCCGGTGACGTGCAGCAGGGCCTGATGGTCTTCCTGCGCCAGACTTTCCTGTCTCGCTGCACGCTTCGCAGCCTGTTGTTCGCGGTACAGCACGTAGGCGCGCGCGATCTTGTGTTCACCACTGCGCATCAGTTCCAGTTCCACCTGGTCCTGGATGTCCTCGATGTGCACCACGCCACCGTCCGGCGAACGGCGGAACAGGGCTTCCTGCACACCTTGTGTCAGGCGCTCCACGGTTTCGTGTATGCGCGCCGACGCCGCCGCGTGCCCGCCTTCCACGGCGAGGAACGCCTTGGTCAGTGCAACACTGATCTTGGCGGCGTCGAAGCGAGTGATCTTGCCGTTACGACGGATGACCTTGTACCGGTCATGACACACAGCGGCACGGTCTCCGGACAGACTGCTGCCGGCGACGATCGGGCTGGAAGGGGTTGACCGGGTAGATTCCTGAATCTCTGTGTACATCTGCGCTCCTCCTCCGGATCCTGCATGAGTGACCGGGACGACGCAGACAGAGTGGAGAACGGGGCGGCACACAGAGTGCCGGGAAAGCGCTTCTCCACCCGGCAGTCCTGACGCGAGACCCGGGTGACGGAATCCAGCCGGATTCCCTGCTCCCAGGTATTCGGACTCGGGGGAGGCGAACCTTGCGGATCGCCTGAATGACGCCTGTTCCCCCACACCGCTGCGCGACAGTCCCGGATTCTCACCGGGTTCCCTGCTGCATCAAACACCAGATATTGTGTTTGTGCTGGAGCTTGGCTACAAGATAGCGGATAGATTCCGGCAGGGCAAGGGGCAAATATCCGTTACGCCGGTTCCAGCGTATCAATCCACTGCCCAATGAGGTCCATTTCGGCGGCGATCAAGTCGGGATCGTTGTAGACATGGCCCATAAGACTGATTCCCTCCGCCCGCCCCAGCAGGTGCAGAGCCCGGGCGCGCGCCTGGCCGGGATCGCCGAGCGAGGCGAACTGCGCCGTCAGCCAGTCGCGAAACAGGTCAAACAGGCGTCTCGCGCTTTCCCTGTGCCGGTATTCCTCCTTGCCCAGTTCGGTGTTGAGTGACCCGATGGGACAACCGTAGCGGGTCAGGTCTTCCCGGTTGGACACGACCATATGCACGAAACGCCGCAGGCGGTCACGGGGGTCTGGCAGCGCCTTGTCCCAGGCCGACAGCGTGGCCCGGTATTCCCGCGCACGTTGTTCGATAACGGCGTCGAGGATCGCATCCTTGGTCTTGAAATAGTGGTAGATATTGCCACGCTGGATACCGGTATGTTCGACGATATCGCTGAACGAGGTGCGGGCATAACCGCGCCGGTAGAAAAGCAGCTTGGCGGCTTCAATGATGTGTTCCCTGGTCTGTCCGTGTGTCGTCTTCATGCTGGCAATGCCGTGCGGAATCCCGGTCCCCAGAGTACCGCAAACCAACCCGGCACTGAATGACCTGCTCGCCTGACAAACTGCACAGGCCGATATCAGGGAGTAATCGGCCGGTACATCTTCATGGGGGCATCCTGACGTTCAGCCATCTCTTCCATCTGTGCGCGTATGGCGTCTTTCCAGTGTACCCGCGGTTGATAACCCAGCAGTTCGGTTGCGCGCGCATTGGTGGCGCCGGTTTCTTCCAGCAAGTGAATGATGCTGCGCGTCACCAGCGGCTCCCAGGGAACCAGCGGGTCGAGCAGCTCCATGGCGCGAGCGAACGGGTACGCCAGGGCAAACGGCACACTGAAATGCGGCCTGGGCAGGCCCCATGTTTCGGACAGGAAACCGATCACCTCGCGCGCCGTCGGCACGCTCGGCCCCAGTATATTGAACCCCTGGTAGGCTTGCAGGTCGTTCGCCGTAGCGGCACACGCAAAAGCCGCCCCGATATCCTGCCCGGCGATTATCGGCATTCCGGTGGAACCGCCTTTCACCCAGGGCACAAGATGGGTTTTCAGGCGTGGCACCAGCAGGGACAGCAGCCCGATCCCGTAACGCCGTCCGGCAAACAGGCCGGTACGCAGGGAAATCATGGTGCAACCCTGTGTCGCGTGATCGCGCATATAGCCTTCGATGCGTGCGACGTTGCGCATGTGCGGCCAGAGCGCCAGCCGGCGCTCATCGGCCTGGCTCATGGGATCTGACGAAGCATAAGGTGCGGCCACGCTGGTGGAACTGAGGAAAACAAAGCGTTCCACCCCGCTGCGCACGGCCTGGTCAATAAGCGACAGCGTGGGGCGCAGGAACAGGCGTTCGGATTCCTCGGCAAAGCTCCATGCCGAAGTCCATGCAGCCGCGTGGCAGACCACATCGATGCCTTCGAGCAGGGAAGTCACATACTTCGGGTCACGCAGGTCACCCTCCCGCACTTCCCCCTCGAAAGCCGGAATCAGCTTGCGCCTGTCGCGACAGGCGGCAATCGGTATCACCCCGTCCTGCTGCAGCAATGCTTCCAGCACGTGACTGCCGACGAAACCGTTGGCGCCGGCGACCAGCACCCCGAGTGTTTTCTGCATGGCTGCGCACTCCTTTTGTTTTCACAGAACCGGGCTGAGACGTTCGTACTATCAAACTAGGACGATCATACCAGTTTGTCAAGGCGTCCCGGCGCCGGTTGAAATTTTGGGGTCCAGTCCCTATCTACTGCGAGTAACCGGATTTCACTGATAAAGGAGGTAACACTATGAGTACACTGGCATTTATTGGTGAAGGCCTGGATAGGGCCTGGGAATCCCTGAGCGAGGGCTGGCAGCAACTGCGTCAGCGCGCGTCGCAGGCCATCACCCGCTTTCAGCCGTTCACCAGGAGCAGCGACGTGGAAAGCGCGGAGGACCAGCTCATGCAACGCGCCCTGCACTGGGGTCTGGTTGCCGCTGAGGTCGAGGAACGGGATGACGAAATTATCGTGCGCCTGGAAGCCCCCGGCCTGGAAGCGGACAATTTTGATATCAGTGTAGTGAACGGCCTGCTGCGGGTGCGCGGCGAGAAACGCATGGAGCGGGAACAGCAGCGCGGGCGCTATCACGTTATGGAGTGCGCCTACGGCAGTTTCGAACGCAATATTCCCTTGCCGCGCAGCGTTGACGCCACGGGGGTCAAGGCGCGCTACCGGCGCGGGGTACTGACCGTGCGCCTGCCGATTGCGGAATCCGCCCGCGTGCGCAGGATCGAGGTACAAAGCTGAGCATTGCGCGGGCCTGTGCTTGCACAACGGCCCACGCGTTACTCCCCGGCCTCCCGGTCAGCAGGCCGGTACTGGTCAATCAGCTTCTGTGCTGCGTCGCCGTAGCGGCGCAGCCACTGCTGCAAGACCGGCTTGCTGATGGTCCCGGCCCGGAGTTGCTGCTCCAGGCGCTGCAGCCCTTCCGTAGAGAGACGTTCCTCGCGCGCCACGCCGGGCGCAGGTTTTCTGCCGCTCATCGGCAGCACACGAACGGACAGCCCGGGAAGATATCGCGGAACCGGCTGGTCACTGGTCTGCTGCCCCCCTTCATGTCTTGCGGATCAAACAGTCCACCGCGGCATTGATCACCTGCAGGCGCTCATTGTCCCCGCCCCGGTCGGGGTGATGCTGCATCGCCAGGCGCCGCCAGGCAGACTTGATCATGGCGTCATCCACGGGGTCTTCCAGTCCCAGTTCGGCCAGAGCTTCTTCGCGCCCTTCGAACCTGCCCAGCCGGCTCCAGAACGAGGCAATCAGTTCACAGACTTCGTCTTCGCTGGTGCCGTCAAGGTGCGACCAGTCCAGGTAGTAGGCCCGCAGCGGATCCGGCATTGCCAGCGAGGCCGGGGCGGATGACCAGGGCAAGCGGCGAATGCATAAGGGTTCAATCTGCAACAAGCCCTGCTGCGACGCTGCGAGCCTGTCACGAAGTTCATACAGTGCATGGAATAGCAGGAAATGTGCGCGAAACAACTGGTGGGGCGCGGCAGGCGGAGCCGGCAGGAACTCCAGGAACCCTCCTGCCCTGAGCGCCGTGATCAGCTCATATTCGCGCACACCGGCCGGGTGAGCAGCGAGCTCCTGCTCGATGGCCAGGAAAAATACGCCAGGCAGCTGTGTAACAGCGGTGCACATCATCGCATTATATGCATTTCCAGAATACTCCGTTCATGGCCAGACAACGTTTGCCCGGAACGGAAAACCGGAACCTTGCAGGCTGCCGTACCGTTCACCCGGTTACGACACCATTCCCGCTGCCGGCCGCATCGCGGGCCAGCCGGATGAACGCGTCCATATACGCGACCGACCGGTCCAGGCTGCGCACCGCCGCGTACAGGGTTCCGAACAGCCCGGAAGCACCCAGCGCCCGTACCGCGAGACGCTGTTGCCTCACCGGTTCGCGCACCACCCAGTCCGGAAGCACCGCCACGCCACGCCGCCCTGCAACCAGTTGCAGGATAATGGCTGTCAATTCCACCTGGCGCACGAACGCCGGTTCTACCCCCGCCGGTTGCAGAAAGCGGCTAAACACTTCCAGGCGTTTGCGTTCCACGGGATACGTGATCAATGTCTGGTCGGCCAGATCGCCGGCTTCCACCCTGTCTTTTTTCGTCAGCTTATGACCACGCGCCAGTACCAGCAATGCCTGGTAGGCAAACAGCGGTTCGAATACCAGGTCATTCCCGGCCACCGGGTCGGAGCTGATCACCAGGTCGAGCGTACCGTTCTGCAAGGCGGGTATGGGGTCGAAACTCACCCCGAGGCGGATATCCACCTCGACCTCAGGCCACTGTTCACGATAGCGATCCAGCAGCGGCAGCAGCCACTCGAAACAGGCATGGCATTCGATCGATATATGCAGGCGACCGGCCCTGCCCCGCGCGACGCGTTGCAGCTCCCCCTCAACCTGTTCGACACCGGGCAGCACGTGGCGTGCCAGCTCCAGCAGCTTGCGCCCTGCCGGGGTCAGCCTGAGGGGTTTGGTTGAGCGCAGGAACAACGGCGTCCCGTAGTAGTTTTCCAGCGCCTTGACCTGGTGCGACAGGGCCGACTGGGTCAGGTGCAAGCGTTCCGCCGCACGCGCCAGGCTGCCCGTTTCGTCAATGGCCAGAAAGCTGCGCAGATGTCTGAGCTCAAGATACATAATGAATACGTTTCATCATTATTAATAATATCATGAAATTGAAACATGTTTTGCAGCCTAGCATACTGCCGTGCAAGGAATAACCACCCATAAGGCAGACACGTGACCACCACACACAATCCGGGATTTCCGCGCATTGGCATACAACGCGAGCTGAAACGAGCGCTGGAAGCCTACTGGAAAGGCGACATCGATCGCGAGGAACTCGAACAAACCGGTAAAACACTTCGCGCACGCCACTGGGCGCTGCAGGCACAGGCGGGGCTCGACCTGGTCCCGGTCGGAGATTTCAGCTGGTACGACCAGGTGCTGGACCTGTCCTGCCTGCTGGGCGCGGTACCACCACGCTTCAGGCATCCAGGGGGCGAGGTGGATCTCGATACCCTGTTTCATATGGCTCGTGGCCATTCGCGTAGCGGGCAACCGGTGGCAGCCTGCGAAATGACCAAATGGTTCGACACCAACTATCATTACCTGGTACCGGAATTCCACGCCGGCCAGCGTTTTGCCCTGTCATCGTCACAGCTGTTCGACCATGTGCGTGAAGCGCAGGCGCTGGGGTATACAACCAAACCGGTCATCCTCGGCCCGCTGAGTTACCTGTGGCTGGGCAAGTGCAAAGGTGAAAACTTCAACCGGCTGGAGCTGCTCGACGCACTGTTACCGGTGTACGGTGAAATCCTCAGCCGGCTTGCCTCCCTGGGCGTCGAATGGGTACAGGTCGATGAGCCGATCCTGGTGCTGGATCTGCCACAGGCATGGAAAACCGCATTCGAATCGGTCTACAGCCGCTGGCAATCCGGTAACGTGAAGCGCTTGCTGGCGACTTATTTCGGGGCGCTGGGCGATAACCTCGACCTGGCCTGCCGGCTGCCGGTGGATGGCTTGCACGTCGATATTGTACGCGCACCACAACAACTCGATGCCCTACTCGACCGATTACCGCCCTACAAGGTACTGTCAGCCGGTATTGTCGATGGACGTAATATCTGGCGCACTGACCTGGACCAGGCACTCGACAAACTGCAGGCCGCGCAGCAACGACTCAGCGAGCGTCTCTGGCTGGCACCTTCCTGCTCGCTGCTGCACGTCCCGGTCGACCTGGAGGCGGAAACCGGCCTGACCGGTGGGATCAAACGCTGGCTGGCCTTTGCCACCCAAAAGCTTGATGAAATAACAGTCCTTGCACGCGCTCTTGATGCAGGGTGTGACAGCGTAGCCGGGGCACTGGCGGAAACACGCGTCGCTGTTACAGCGCGCCGTTGTTCGACTGACGTTCACCGTACTTCTGTCAGGAAGCGTCTGGCGGCGGTCAATGACACAATGGCGCAACGCCAGCACCCCTACCCCCAACGCGCGCCCCTGCAACGCGCATGGCTCCAACTGCCATTGTTTCCGACCACGACCATCGGTTCTTTTCCGCAAACGGCGGAGATCCGCGCCATGCGTCGTGACTACCGCCAGGGGGTCATCGATGCAGCCGGATACCGGGCCGGCATGCGCGCCCGAATCACCGACATGGTTCGCCGCCAGGAATCGCTGGAACTCGACGTGCTAGTACACGGCGAGCCGGAACGCAATGACATGGTAGAGTATTTCGGCGAATTGCTCGACGGCTTCGCATTCACCACGAATGGATGGGTGCAGTCCTACGGTTCGCGTTGCGTCAAACCGCCGGTCATCTATGGTGATGTCGAGCGACCCGCACCGATGACTGTCGACTGGATCCGCTTTGCCCAGGCCTGTACTGACAAACCGATGAAGGGCATGCTCACCGGCCCGGTAACCATTCTTAACTGGTCCTTTGTACGCGACGATCAGCCGCGCGCCGAAACCTGCGCACAAATCGCCCTTGCACTGCGAGATGAGGTGCTGGACCTGGAAAAGGCAGGCATCCACATCATCCAGATCGATGAAGCGGCGTTACGCGAAGGTCTGCCGTTACGCAAACAGGAATGGCAGGAGTACCTGGACTGGGCGGTGCATGCATTCAGGCTCTGTGCCGGCGGTGTAGCGGACAAAACCCAGATTCACACGCACATGTGCTACTCGGAGTTCAATGATATCATCGAAGCCATTGCCAGGATGGATGCCGATGTCATCACCATAGAAACATCGCGCTCCGATATGGAGTTACTCGATGTTTTCGAGGACTTCGAATACCCGAACGAAATCGGCCCTGGCGTGTACGACATCCACTCGCCGAACGTGCCAACAGTAGAAGCCATGGTCGGGCTTATGGAAAAAGCCGCGCAGCGTATCCCGGCCGAACGACTGTGGATCAACCCTGACTGCGGTCTGAAAACTCGTGACTGGCCGGAAGTGGAACAGGCGCTGAAGAACATGCGTGCCGCTGCGACCCAATTGCGCGCCAGAGCGGATTCAAATGCGGCCGTATAGCTGCACCCAGTCCTGCAGACGCTGCCGGCACTCGTCCTGCACATGGCTCCAGTCGAAACGCCAGCGCCAGTTCCCTTCGGTGACACCCGGAACGTTCATGCGATGTGCGGCATCCAGGCCCAGTATATCCTGCAGCGGGATCACCGCCAGGCGCGCCACCGAGGCCAGCGCTGTGCGCACCAGCAAACCGGGCATGGGTTCACTGGAGTCGCCCAGGTAGTGACAGACCGCCCTGCGCTGCTCGTCCGACAACTCCTGGTACCAGCCCAGCGTGGTATTGTTATCGTGCGTACCGGTATAGACCACGCTGAGTTCTTCGTGGTTGTGCGGCAGGTACGGGTTATCGGGAGAACCGTCAAAAGCAAACTGCAGGATTTTCATGCCCGGCAGTTCAAACTGCCGGCGCAGGGCCGTGACTTCCGGCGTGATAACACCAAGGTCCTCCGCCACCAGCGGCAAATCGTCAAACACCTGTTTCAGGACCTGGAAAAAACTCTCGCCCGGACCCTTTACCCAGTGGCCATCGATTGCCGTTTC
>DRQL01000028.1 GCA_011371465.1 Gammaproteobacteria bacterium
ACTCGTTTCGTAAGTAAATAACAGGGTTTTATGTGAGTGCTTAAATAAGTGGAAGCGTCTTGCCGGTTTTTTTGTACGCGATGAAGTGAACAGGATCTGTATGAAAAGTACTGCAAAAATTTTTTCAAAAAAAATGAAAATTTGTGCAATTGAACCCCGAAATTCATCGGGTTCGTTGTATATCTGCAACAATTTAACAGGGATAAACAGGTGATGAGTCATCGGTTGTTACAGTGGTACGAGCGCCTGACCGCGCGAATCTGGGAGGATGATTTGCGCCAGCTGAGTGGTGCGCGGCGCTGGATCATCGTGCCGGTTCGTTTATTGATCGTGCTGGTCCGGCAAGTGTTACAGGGGCAACTGAACCTGCGCGCGATGAGCCTCGTTTACACCACGCTGTTGTCGGTGGTGCCGTTACTCGCAGTCAGCTTTTCGGTGTTGAAAGGTTTCGGTGTACACAACCAGATTGAACCGTTACTGAGTAATTTTCTTGCGCCACTGGGGCCGCGGGGCTACGAGTTGTCACAGACTATTATTGGCTTTGTGGAAAACATCAGGGTCGGTGTGCTGGGCTCCCTGGGGCTGGCATTTCTTCTCTATACTGTTGTTTCTCTTATACAAAAAGTGGAGTCTACGTTTAACTATATCTGGCAGGTAGAGCGATTGAGAGGGGTTGCGCAGCGTTTCTCCAGCTACCTGAGTGTGATTTTGATCGGACCTGTGCTGGTGTTCACGGCACTCGGCGTAACCGCAACGGCAATGAGTCACACCCTGGTTCAGGATGTACTCAGCATTGAACCTTTCGGTTACCTGGTACTGAAATTTACCCGTCTGATTCCCTACCTCCTGGTGATCGCGGCGTTCACCTTTATATATATATTCATACCAAACACGCGGGTCAGGTTGTTCCCCGCGCTGGTCGGGGGATTGATCGCCGGCATCCTGTGGCAATCGAGTGGCTGGGGTTTCGCAGCATTCATTGCCTCGTCATCGAAATACGCGGCGATCTACTCGGGATTTGCGATCCTGATCCTGTTACTGATCTGGTTATACCTGAACTGGTTGATTCTGCTGCTGGGTGCCCAGGTCGCGTTTTATATGCAGTATCCCCAGTACATGACCCGGCGCGCGGTACAGTTGCGCCTCAGTAACCGTCTGCGTGAGCGACTGGCGCTGCAGGTGATGTTCCTGGTGGCCGAGCGCCACCTGCATGCGCGTGAGCCCCTGACTGCCGAAACGCTGGTACAGGATCTGGCGTTGCCCGTGCAGCCGATACACCATGTATTGCGCCTGATGGTAAGCGCCGGATTTCTCTCCGAGACCGCAGATGAGCCGCCTGCCTACCTGCCGAAACGCGATATCGAGACCATTACGCTTGCCGAATTGTATGAAGTGATCAGGAGTGCGGGCGAAAACCGCGTATTGTCGATGCAGACCTTGCCGCACCAGGCAGAGGTCGAGCGGATCATGAACGAGGTGCGGGAAGCCGTGGCGGCCGGCCTGGGCAAGCGCACGCTCAGGGATCTTGTTACCGGGGGCGATCGGCCTCCCGGAGAGCAATAGCTTTCTGTGCCGGTACGATGGCCTCGCCCTGGCGGAACACGGTGAGCTGTCCCGCAGGCCTGACCTGCACCCAGGCGGGCAGATGGCGACTCATTTCGAGGAAAAAGGCTGCGCGTGAATGGGGTGCGCAGGACAGGGTCCCCGCTTGTCGCAGTTCGGTGTAATGCCAGGAGAGTGTCCCGACTGCCTGCCGGGGATTTTGTGCGACGACCGGCCCCTGCCGGAAAAGGACCGCGCCCTGCGGCGACCACTGCCCGCCACACAGCCGGGCTGCAGCCGCTTGCCGGGCGTTATGCAGCGCGATGTTGAGCCTGGCGAGCGCTACCGACCCGAGAGGCGCCAGGTCCAGCGGAATCTGCGCGGTGACCTGGTCGTAGCCCGGCTGGCTGTCGGGGGTGTCTGCACTAGCGCCCGGACAAAAGGGCTGAGCAAGCAGCATCAGCATGAACAGCAGCCCGGTTTTGGATAACGAATCGGTACGCATTTTGATATAGAATCTCCGGCAGGGTGTCAGTGTACGTCTGCCGGTAGTCCGGAACTGTGACCCGGTTGGCATTCCCGGCCAGCCTGGTTGTGTAGTTTCCCCGGGTTGTCCTGTCCCGCAGCCGGCGAGTAACGCAGGCGGGTCGATCACGGTTCTGACGGGGGCGTGCGCTGGTGAACAAAGAAGTCCCACGACGCAGACGCTGGTGGCGCTGGTTGCTGGAAGCGGCCCTGCTGGCCGCTGTTCTGCTGGCCATCCACCTGTACCAGACCCGCAACACGGTCAGGGGGGAAGCGCCCGGCTTCAGCGCCAGGCTGCTCGACGGCAGCCCGGTCTCGCTGCAGGATTATCGCGGAAAGCCGCTGTTGCTGCAGTTCTGGGCGACCTGGTGCCCGGTCTGCAACCTGGAACAGGGCAGTATCGATGCGATCGCCCGCGATCATGCGGTGCTGTCGGTGGCACTGGATGATGCCTCTCCCGCTGAGATCCGGGCGTGGATGTCGGGCAAGGGCGTACGCTATGCCGTCATTGCCGATCCGTCGGGACAGATTGCCGCTGCATTCGGGGTGCAGGGCGTTCCGACCAGTATCATCCTCGATGCCGGCGGTGTAATTCGTTTCGTGGAAGTGGGCTATACAACCGGACCGGGGTTGCGCCTGCGGCTCTGGTGGGCAGGTATATGAAAGAAGTAAGTCATGAAGTCATGGTGGCCATAGACCATATTTGTGCGCTGGGCTGTGACCTGGTGACCGCCCGTATCCAGGCGCTGCAGGCGGGTGATTCACGTCCCGAGTATGCCGCTCTCGACAGCCGGCAGCGTGCGAGTCTGTTGCACGAGCTGCAACTGATCATGTCGATCTACGAGGAGAAGGGCTGACGCTAGCTCGCACGCGCGGCGCGTTTGCGTTCGATCTCCTGCAACATTTTCTTGCGCAGGCGGATGCTGTCCGGGGTGACTTCGACCAGTTCGTCATCGTCGATGAATTCCAGCGCCTGCTCCAGCGTCATGCGGATCGGCGGTGTCAGCAGGATGGCCTCGTCGGTGCCGGAAGCGCGCACGTTGGTCAGCTGCTTGGCCTTGAGCGGGTTGACCACCAGGTCGTTGCTGCGCGAGTGGATGCCCACCAGCATGCCTTCATAGACGATCTCCCCCGGGCTGACAAACATGCGTCCGCGTTCCTGCAGGTTGAACAGCGCAAAGCCGAGCACCTTGCCCTTGCCGTTGGAGATCAGTACCCCGTTGGCGCGTTTGCCGAACTCGCCTTTTTTCAGTGGCGCGTAGTGGTCAAACACGTGGTAGAGCAGGCCGCTGCCCTGGGTCGCGGTCAGGAATTCGGTGCGGAACCCGATCAGCGCGCGGGAAGGGACAATGAAGTCCAGCCGCACCCGGCCCTGCCCGTCGGGAACCATGTCCTTCAGGTCAGCGCCACGTTCCCCCAGTTTTTCCATCACGGTGCCCTGGTGCTGTTCCTCCACGTCCACGGTGAGCTGCTCGAAGGGTTCCTGCAGCTGACCGTCGATTTCGCGCTGGATGACTTCCGGGCGCGAAACACCCAGCTCGTAACCTTCGCGGCGCATGGTTTCGATCAGGATCGACAGGTGCAGTTCGCCGCGCCCGGAGACCTTGAATTTATCCGGGTCCGCGGTGTCTTCCACGCGCAGGGCAACGTTGTGTACCAGTTCCCGTTCCAGCCGTTCGCGAATCTGGCGCGAGGTGACGTACTTGCCTTCCTGACCTGCGAAGGGGGAGTTGTTGACCTGGAAGGTCATGCTCACCGTGGGTTCATCGATGGTCAGCGGGGGCAGGGCTTCTACCTGCCCCGGGTCGCACAGGGTGTCGGAGATCCCCAGCGCATCAACGCCGGTGAAGGCGATAATGTCGCCGGCCCGCGCTTCGGGCACTTCCACGCGTTCGAGGCCGAGGAAACCGAAGATCTGCAGCATGCGCGCATTACGCTGCTTGCCGTCCGGTGCCAGCACGGTTACCGGGGAGTTGGCCTTGATGGTGCCGCGGGTGACGCGGCCGATCCCGATGACGCCGACATAGCTGCTGTAGTCGAGTGAACTGACCTGCATCTGGAACGGCCCTTCCGTATCGACAGCCGGCGCCGGCACCTTGTCGACAATAAGCTGGAACAGGGGGGTCATGTCGCTGTCGTCCGCGTCGAGTTCCATGCGCGCGAAGCCCTGCAGGCCGGAGGCGTAGACTACCGGGAAATCCAGCTGTGCGTCGTTGGCGCCCAGGCGGTCAAACAGGTCGAAGGTCTGGTCCAGCACCCAGTCCGGTCGGGCGCCGGGCCGGTCGATCTTGTTGATGACGACAATCGGGCACAGTCCCTGCTCCAGGGCTTTCTGCGTGACAAAGCGGGTCTGCGGCATGGGGCCTTCCACGGCATCCACCAGCAACAGCACGGAATCGACCATGGACAGTACGCGTTCCACTTCGCCACCGAAATCGGCGTGACCGGGGGTGTCTACGATATTGATGCGGTAGTCATGCCACTGGATCGCGGTGTTCTTGGACAGGATGGTGATGCCGCGTTCGCGTTCCAGGTCGTTGGAATCCATCACCCGCTCGGGTGTGGCGGCGCGCTCGTCGAGCGTGCCGGACTGGGACAGCAGCTGGTCGACCAGGGTGGTTTTCCCATGGTCAACGTGGGCAATTATGGCAATATTACGCAGACGTTCGATCACAACACATACTCGGCGGGTAAAAGGCGGAAATTATACCTGAAACCCGGAGACAAAGGGGCGACTATATGATGTACCAGTCATCCATGCAGGTGGCCACGCGGGGCAGGGGGACCTATTCCATTGGTTCGGAGATCAGGCAGCAACTGCGGGAATCCGGTATCCAGACCGGAATTTGCCTGGTATTTCTGCACCATACCAGTGCGTCACTGATCCTGTGCGAAAACGCGGACCCGGAAGTGCGTGCCGACCTGGAGCGGTTCATGGACAGGCTGGTCCCGGACGGGGACCCGTTGTTCCGGCACGTGGATGAGGGCCCCGACGATATGCCGGCACACGTACGCAGTATCCTGACGTCGAATTCGCTCAGCGTACCGGTGTCGAACGGCCGCTGTGACCTGGGTACCTGGCAGGGCATCTATGTCTGGGAACACCGCCACGCGCCCCAGCGCAGGCGGGTTACGCTGACGGTGTACGGTGAGTAGGCGGTTCTTCCGTGTACAGGCTGTCCAGGTTGGGTACCCGCGGGGTATCGCCGAGCAGGGCATCCGTATCCAGTTCATCGATGCTGTCGGTTTCCGCGTCTGAAAACGGCTCCGTTACCGCGTTGTCGCTGGCGGTATCACTGCCGGGTTCGTTGTCGAGTCGGGCCTGTTGCGGGAGATCCAGGCGCGGTGTGCTGACGTCCTGGCAGAGGGTTTCGGAACCCCTGGCCAGGTGTTCATACACATTACGGTAACTGTCGGTCATGGCCTGCACCAGTTCCGAGGTTTTGCGGAAGTGCTGGCCAACCTGATCCCGGTAGCTGTCGAGTTCCTGTTGCAGCTGGTTTAGCTGTTCCTGCAACTCGATGGCGCGCCGGCGGTTGCCGCCTGCCATCAGGTAGGTGAGGCCCGCACCGCAGGCAATTCCCAGGACAAAGGTGATCAAACCTGTTATCCAGACCCAGTTGGAACCGATACCACTCGTCATGAACTTCACTCCGCGCTGACTGTCTCCAGTATAGCGGGGAACAGACCGTGGTGAACAGCGGCCGGCACTTTATTGTCCTATTTCATGGGCTATACTCAGGTTTGCTGTAGCCGCAGTGATCCTGGTATCCGTTACCAGGCAGGGAAGGTGGAACGTTCCGGTTACCACAGGAGCCCCGGGTGGGTTCAGTGCCGGGTAAACAGGAGGTTGAGTGAAACCATGAAATCGATCTACGTGGGCAATATTTCCTTCGAGACCACAGATGAGGATTTGCGCGCCCTGTTTTCGGCGCACGGCGATGTCAAATCCGTCAAGTTGATCAACGATCGCGATACCGGAAAACCTCGTGGTTTCGCCTTCGTGGAAATGGATGATGACAGTGTCGAAGAAGCCATTACCGCCATGGATGGTGTCGAATTCGCGGGCCGTAACCTGAAGGTAAACCTGGCCAAACCAAGAGGCGTATGGCGCATGCGAAGACCACGCCACTAGGGGACCTCTGATTCATTCAGAATGCCTGTCATTGCGAGCGTAGCGCGGCAATCTCATGCAATGGAATCAATCTGTTTGGAGATTGCCGCGTCACTTCGTTCCTCGCAATGACGATTTAATCAGAGGTTCCCGGGCGTTTCTTGTTGCCGCTGGTAATCGAAAGCCCTGCCGTGTTCATCCCGGACCAGGCCCGGCCACTGCCGGTTGAACCGTATTACGTGGCCGGCCGTGCAGGAAGGCCGTGATATTTTCGCTGATTTCGGTCAACAGCCTTTGCCTGGATGCCTGGCTTGCCCAGGCAATATGTGGCGTCACGATGAGTCGTGGTGAGTGATAACCGAGCAGCGGGCTGGATGCTTCCGGTGGTTCCTTCCTGGCGACATCGACCGCGGCCGCGGCAATCCGGCCATCGCGCAGGGCACTGACCAGGGCCTGTTCATCAACGATCCCGCCGCGTGCTGTATTCACCAGGATGGCGCTGCTTTTCATGCGTGCAAACTCGGCTGTGCCGATCAGCCCGCGCGTCTGCTCCGTGAGCGGACAGTGCAGGCTGATTACGTCCGAACCGGCCAGCAGTTCCGGCAGGGGCACGCGGTCGGGCAGTGGTGGTCCGTGCAGGCGTTGCGCCACCTGGACCTGCATGGAAAAGGCCCGCGCCAGTTTTGCCACTGCCTTGCCCAGTACGCCATAACCGATAATTCCCAGGGTTTTCCCCGACAGTTCGCTGATGGTCTGGTCAAACAGGCAAAAATGCGGGCTTTGCGTCCAGTCGCCCTGGCGGACGCGCTCCCGGTAATTGTCCAGTTGCCGTACCAGCGTCAGCAGCATGGCAAAGACGTGTTCCACCACCGAAGCTGTGGCATAGTCGCGTGCATTGCTGACGACAATGCCGGCACGGGCTGCGGCATCCAGCGCCACGTTGTCCGTGCCGGTGGCCGCCACGCAGATCAGGCGCAGTTGTGGTGCAGCCTGGATATGTTCCGGCGTGATGCAGACCTTGTTGGTGACCAGGACCCCGGCGTGCCGGATACGCGCCGAGACCTGTTCAGGGCGGGTGCGGTCATGGAATTGCCAGTCGGTCAGGCAGCCGTGCAGAGGCGCCAGGTCCAGGTCGCGCGGGTCCAGGCTGTCCAGGTCCAGGAAAACCGCGCGCATTAGTGTACTGTAACGCCCTGAATGCGCATTTAGAAAGCCAGCCACGCCGTGAGTGCAAGGCGCAGACCGCAGGGAATGGCTAACCCCTTGCCAGGGTCTGCAACGCGGCAATCGCGGCGTGGCTGGCTTCCCGCAGGGCGATAGTAACCGTTCGGCAGCCATCTCAGGGTTGCCTCGTCTAAATGTGTATTCAGGGCGTTACAGTACACTAGTTGCCCAGCAGCCCGGCCTTGAGGCTGTCATCCGCAGGATGGTCGCCAATCCATACTTTCAGCAGGGCGCTGAAAAAATCCCGTCCCGGAATCGTTCCCAGTTCCTTGCCGTTGATGCGGAGCGTGGTGCCCCTGTCCGGCGTGTAGTCCATGTGCACCCGGTCACCTGCGTGCAGGTCCGGGAACAGGTCATTGAACTGCTGCAGGCGCGGTTCGAGTTGCCTGAACTCCGCGTCGGAGGTGTTGGTCCTGAAGCCCTCCCGCCAGCCGTGGGTGATTTTTTTTGCCTCGACTTCCTTGTAGAGCATGATCATCTGCATGCTCTGCGGGCCGGCGGCTGAGATCAGTGTGGCGGCATCACGGCCGGGTTTCCCGGTGTAGAGCACACCAACATAGATCTTGAAGAAGAACTTGCTGCGCACACCCGCCCCGTTCAGCGCCAGCGATTCGTCACCCGCCCGGTAATGATCGGCGATTTCGACGCCGGCGATCGTGGTGGCGGCCTGGGTGAATAACGGGGTGGTGAGCAGGGCGAGGCAAAAAAGAGACTGAAGCAGGGTTTTCATGCGGGGGGTTCCTTTTGATGGCTATGCGGTGGTGAATATTATCACGGGGTGTGGTTCAGGGTGTTCCCGCGGTGGACGGTATGCTGCCGGGAATCATCGATGGTCGGGGAACCGGGGCGGAAGCAGGCGGTCTACAACGACTGTACGTTGATACAGCTCAATGCATGGATGAGCGTACAGGTTTAAAGTAAAAACAGGAGGAGACGATAAGGCCACGAAGGATCGTAATAACCACCACAGGAGAGCATGTCATGGAACACCGTTGCAGTGTACGCAAGGCAGTGGAATTTCAGTTGCTGTTATACCGGCAGGGGTTGCCGGTGCAGAACGCGGTCAGCAGGGACCTGGGCCTGGGTGGTATGTGTATCCAGACCGGTGCCTGCGACTGGCGCAGGAACGAGCGGCTGGAAATCGAGATTCTGGGGCCGGGTTGCCAGCCGGTCATGAAGTTGCCCGCTGTGGTGGTACACCACTCACTGCGGGGCACCGGTGTGGAGTTCGATGCGGTCAGCGCTGAACAGCGGCGCATTCTGCGTGCCTGGTTGTACACGGACAGGCCGGAAACCGAAGCAGAGCCAGCCGCGCGGGCGGTCGCCTAGCGCCGGTGTTTGATGATTTCCCCGCGTTGCAGGGGGAAGCCGTTGCCTTCGTTCTTTAGCCGGTAATAGCGTCGCAGCGTTTCGGTCATTACCGGGAAAGCGAGCTGTTCCCAGGGAATTTCGTGTTCCGCGAACAGTTTGCACTGCAGGCTTTCACGCCCCGGTGCATAGACCCCGTCACATAACTCTCCCCGGTAAAGCAGGTACACCTGGCTGATATGCGGGATGCTGAAGATGCCGAAAAGTCCGGCGATATCCACGCGCGCGCCGGCTTCTTCCTGTGTTTCGCGTAATGCGGCCTGCTCGGTGGTTTCGCCGTTTTCCATAAACCCGGCGGGCAGGGTCCACAGGCCGTAGCGCGGTTCAATCGCCCGTTTGCACAGCAGGATACGTCCTTCCCACTCGGGGATGCAGCCGGCCACGATATTGGGGTTCTGGTAGTGGATAGTCTGGCAGGCGTCGCACACATAACGCTCCCGGTTGTCGCCATCGGGTACGCGGAGTGTCACGCCCGCGCCACAGCTGCTGCAGAATTTCACACGCCTTCCTGTTGACTCATGAGTAATCCCAGCATTGTTTTGCCATCCACGATCTCGCCGTTCTGTATCCATTCCAGCGCCTGCTGGAATTCGATCCAGTGTACCTCAATGATTTCGTGCGGGTGACGACTGGTCCGGGTAGTGGTGAGTTCACGGGCCTGGTAGAGATAGATGCGCTCGTCACAGAATCCCGGCGTGCTGAGAAAACTGCCGAGCATGCGCCAGTCTGCTGCGATCAGCCCCGCTTCTTCCTGCAGTTCCCGTTGCGCCGTATGTTGAGGCGACTCCGGTGCATCGATCTTGCCTGCCGGCAGTTCCCATAGCCAGCCACCGGCTGCATGCCGGTACTGGCGCAACAGGCAGACCCGCTGGTCAGGGTCCAGCGCCACAACGGCCGAGCCCCCGGGGTGGCGCACCACCTCCAGTTGCATGGTTTGCCGGTTGGGCAGCGTGACGCTTTCCAGTCCCAGGTCGACGACTTCGCCTTTATAGATCGATTTTCGCTTGCTCATCCGTTATTCCCGGTGACCGTATACGGCCAGCGTCTGTCCTGCCCCTTCAGGGACACGGGTATCCAGGTACATGGCGCGCAATGGCATGCAGAAGGCGGGTTGCAGCGGTGTACCGTGCACGAAGGTGTCGAAGCGCGTGCCGCCGAGCAGGCAGTGTGCCGTGGTGTGATACAACTGGTCCAGTGCACCCCCCTGCGCCAGTGCATGCAGTACCGAAGGGCCTGCTATGGCATAGACACGCTGGTAGCCCAGTGCCGCCAGTCGGGTCCTGAGTGTGGAGGCATCGACGCTGGCCTGCGTTCCGCAGGTAATGACTTCCAGCGGTATACCAGCCTGTAGTGCAGCCAGTTTTTCAGGGTCGGCGCCGGCCCCGGTGATCAGGAACAGGCGCCGGTCCCGGTACGGCGCCAGTGCCGCCGGCGGGATATCCAGGCTGGCGCTGAAAATGGCAATATCGGGCTGCGCCGCCAGTCCCCGGGTTTCTCGCCAGGCGCGCAGATCATCGAATTCCGTTGCGCGGCCGACGGGCAGTTCCGCCTGGGCTTCATGGTCACGGATCTGGCGGAAATAACGGGCGCTGGTGATGATCAGGTCAGCGTGCGCGGCCAGTTCCTGGAACAGGCGCCAGTCGCGGGCATTGGCGATCGCCGGGGGAACCTGGTGGGTCTGTCGATCCGGGCCCGGCATGGCAATGCGGCCATCCAGGCTGGAAATGAAATTACTGTAGATGAACGGCGCCCGGCCGGCAGCGGGGGCCAGTGACTGGTTGAGATACAGGCCGTTGAGACGGTGTTTGCGTCCGGGATCCGGGTACAGTTCCAGTATGTCTTCATCCATGAAGTGATCCTAACCTTTTACTGCGGGTATAAAAAAGGGCTGTCGTTACGACAGCCCTCTGGCAGGGGGCACGCAGGCCCGGGTTATGCCGGTCGCGATCAGGCGACCTGTTCCTGCGTGCTTTTGGCTTTGTAGTCCGAAATGGCGGCCTTGATGGCATCCTCGGCCAGTACCGAACAGTGTATTTTTACCGGCGGCAGGGCGAGTTCTTCCGCAATCTGGCTGTTTTTGATCTCGCTGGCCTGTTCCAGGGTCTTGCCCTTGACCCACTCGGTGAGCAGCGAACTGGATGCAATCGCCGATCCGCAGCCGTAGGTTTTGAAGCGGGCGTCTTCGATGACACCGTTGTCATTGACCTTGATCTGCAGGCGCATGACATCACCGCACGCCGGTGCGCCTACCATACCGGTGCCCACGCTGACGTCGTCTTTCTCGAAGGCGCCTACATTGCGCGGGTTTTCGTAGTGGTCCAGTACCTTGTCACTGTATGACATGAGTTGATCTCCAGAATTTCAGTAGTAACGCGGCAGTTCAGCTCAGGCGGCTGACGACTGCTGAAAACCCGGTACGAACGGCGCACCGCCGGTTTCGCCAGTATCCGACTCGGCGGCGTTCTGGTTGACCGCTTCGGCCAGTGTGAGGCCGTTCAGGTAATCGTAGATACGCGCGCTGAGCTGGTTCCACATAATGACGCTCTGCGGCCATTCTTCACCGGGGATGCGCTCGCGTCGCGCCGGCATGGCGTCGTCGACGGCGCTGAGAATTTCCGCGATGGTAATTTCCGTCGCTGGACGGCGCAGGCAGTAGCCGCCACCGGGTCCGCGCATTCCGGTCACCAGACCGTGGTTACGCAGGCGCGCAAACAACTGCTCCAGGTAGGATACCGATATGGACTGTTCGACCGAGATATCCGCAAGCGTGACCGGTCCGCTGCTGTGACGCAGTGCCAGCTCCATCATGGCCGTGATGGCATGTCGACCTTTCGTTGATAATTTCATGATTCGCCTCATCTGACTCCCAGGCGCAACACGGATTGTGTGCGTCCTCGTATTCATGAACTGATGGGTATGATAGTAATACTTGACTCTTTTAGTCAAGTATAATTCACAGCGGATTGATATCCACAGCCCGCGCAGGGGATTGGCGGGCCCGAAATGCCTATGGACGATAGGGGATATTAAACCCCTTTCAGGGTATTTTCGTCAAGCAGCCAGACGCCGGGCAAGGTCTTCCAGCTCTTCGGCCTTTTCGAATAAACTGTTTGCAGTATCAACGACTTGCTGTTCATCCAGCCCCAGCATTTCCAGGCAGAACGGCGGCAGACCGGGTTGGTCGGTCTCGCCCAGGCCACGCATGGCGAGCACCCGGTTGGCGATCAGCACCAGCTGTGAGTAGGTCGCATGCTGGTCCCAGTATTCTTCGTCATGGTGGTGGCGAACGGCCACTACCAGTTCCGCCGGCAGGTTCCAGGCTTCCATCAGCCAGGCACCGATCTGGTCGTGGGTGACGCCCAGTACGTGCTTTTCCAGTTCGCAGGTGGGCATGTCCGGGTTGGCCTGGGCAAAGCGGTTGAGAATAAAAAATTCCGGTTGAAAGGTGTGGCCGAGTACCAGCCTGCCCAGGTTCTGGAGCAGACCGGCGAGATACGCGGTGCCGCGTGGCGGTCGCAGTTTTTTCGGCAGTTGCTGTGCCAGCAGTTCGACCAGGCGTGCGGCGTAGACGGCGTGTTTCCAGAATGCGTCCAGGCCAAACGGGCCGTCCAGCGGCACGCGCAGGGATTTGCCGATGGAAAAACCCAGTGCAAGGTTCAGGACATACTCAAAGCCCAGCACGCGTGCAATCGCGGTTTGCAGGTTATTGATGCTGCCGGCATACCCGTACAGGGAGGAATTGGCATAGCGCAGCACCTGGGCAGCTAGCCCCGGGTCCTGTTCGATAATGTCCGCCAGCTGTCGTGCGTTGGCGCGCGGATCCGCCGCCAGCTGCAGGATGCGCGCGGCGG
>DRQL01000029.1 GCA_011371465.1 Gammaproteobacteria bacterium
AACTGGTGTTGAAGATCTTCCACTCGGAACTGATGCCCGGGTCTACCAGGATGTGGTGAGCGCTGGCCAGTTGCAGGAAAAAGATGTACAGCAGAAAAGCGAAACGGCTGACTTTCTCCGACATGGGTCGTGCACCCAGGGTCAGGCCGGCGACCAGGTACCAGACCGAAACGTGCGCGGCCACGTTGATCTGTTGCGATGAATGGCCCATACCCCACCAGATCACGCGGTACATTTCCGGATCGATGTAACCGATATAGCCGATCGACCACAGGAAGGTCGGCACTAGGATGATGGCGCCACTGGCAATGGTGAAGACCGCGATGATTGCGGCCGTCATTGCCCCGAAGGTGACCAGCGGTATAGAGCCGTCGTAGGTGCGCTCGTTTCTGGCGACCACCAGCGTGCCGAAAAACACGAAGCAGCCGATCAGGGCTCCGACCGCGAACAGGATCAGTCCCAGGTAAAAATGTGGCGCAGCCTGCATGGGTACGTACGATGTCATCATGACGCTGGAGTTACCCTGGAAAATGGCCACATTGGTTGTGACGGCACCGATGACCATCAGGGCAAAGCCCAGCCAGGCCCAGCGGGGTGCGGCCAGCCGGCATCTCAGCAGGGTGGACGAGGCAAAATAAAGGATCGCGATTTCGAAGAAGATGATCCAGAAGATCAGCGCATCGAGACCGTGCGCGGTCAGGAACATGTAAAACTGGTCGGCAGGCAGCAGGTGAACGGCGGGCCAGCGGGTCAGTGCGACGCCCAGCGCCAGGATGCCGGCCACCAGCAGTGAAACGGCGGCCGCGACCGCGTTGACCTTCATCAGGCTTTCCGCGTTCTTGTCGAAAAACAGGCCCGTGTCGGGGCAGAGTCTAAAGTTGGACATGTCTCATTACTCCTTCACGTAGATTCTGCCGAGCATGGTGTGGTGCCCGATGCCGCAGTATTCATTACAGACCACCCCGTACACACCTGCCTTGTCGGGTGTGATGTTCAATACCATTTCGTAGCCGGGTACGACCTGGAAGTTGATATTGACCGGTTGCAGGGAGAAGCCGTGGTTCCAGTCCATGGAGGAGATATGCAGGCGGTAGGTCTTGTCCTTTTCCAGTTCCAGGATGGGCCACCATTGCCACAGGCGGGCCAGCATGTAGACATCGCTGCCGGCCGGCGGCGCAACGACGGGGATCTGCTGGTCCGTTTCGGTGCGGACCGTATACTGGTCGATCATGGCCTGGACCTTGGGGCCATACTGGGCCGGTGTGGTCTTGTAGGCCACGTTGGACAGGTTCTGTTTCCCGTAGACGTGCCAGTACGGCATCATGAAAAACATGATCAGGCACCAGGTCAGCGCGATCGCAATCCAGACGATCTCCTGGCGACCAACGGGTACATTCCACCAGACGCGCTGGGCGGGCGGTAAATATGAGGTCATGGCTGGGTTCTCCTCCCCGGGGGTCGATTATTGGGCAATGGGTACGGTGACGATTTCCATAATGCCCCAGATGATGTAGAACACCGCGGGCATTGCGACGCCAATGAACAGTAGCAGGAACGGGTTTTCCAGCAGGGACTGCATCGCCGGGATGCGTTCTTTTTCGTTGGTGCTATTGCCTGGATCAGCCATTGAGCTCTCCTTCGTGAACGATTGTTGTGCGAAGTGGTCTTAAAACAGTTTATTGAAATGCGACCATTTGTCGCAATGGTCGTAGATAGAGAATGGTACATCCTTGATTTAAGTCAAATGGACCAGAATTCCCCATAATTTAAATTTATCAGCTTCCGGCAATTGCGATAAAGTCTTCGATCCTGGCCGGAAGCCGGCCCGAAAAGGAGTCCCCATGCTGTCAGTCAGTGAGTTCTTCAGCGCCCAGCACCGCGCCTGTGACCGGGTATTCGAGCAACTGGAGGAGGCCGTCAGCCGGGATGGCTGGCCGCAGGCCGATGCCCTGTATACCCGGTTGTGCCAGGATACCCTGCAGCACTTCTCGAACGAGGAAGAGGGGCTGTTTCCCCTGTTCGAGGAAAAAACCGGCATGCAGGCCGGACCCACGCAGGTGATGCGTGGGGAACACGTCGAGCTCAGGGAACTGCTGCAGCGTATGGGCGATGCCATACAGGCCAGGGACCGGGACGAAGTGCTGGGGACGGCGGAAACCTTCTTTCTTTTCCTGCAACAGCACAACGTCAAGGAAGAGCAGGTGCTGTATCCCATGGCGGACCAGGCCCTGCAGGGATCGCTGCAGGAACTGTCCGCCAGGGTGCCGGGTTTCCCCTCTTCAGACCAGGCATGAAAAAACGGAGCCTGGATGTACGGGGGCTGGAGGCGCCGGAACCACTGGAGCGGATTCTCGACGCACTCGGCACCCTGCCGGTCGGCGAACAGCTCGATGTGACGCACTGGCGGGAACCCCTGCTGCTGTATCCCGTGCTGGCGGAGCACGGCTGGCAGTACCGGGCCGAATACGATGAACAGGCCGGCATCTGGCTGATCAGCATCTGGAAGGACGGGCATTGAACCTCGGTGCACTTTCCCTGGAAAAGGCACCCCGGTTCTGGACCCCGGTACGTTTTTTTATAACCGCGCCATTTTTTGGTGTGCTCGCGGCACTCATCGTATTCATGGACGGGGGGCAGCTGTTCCAGTCCCGCTGGTCAATGGCGTCCCTGGCCGTTGTGCACGCCTTTACCCTGGGTTATATCGCCATGGTCATGCTGGGCGCCCTGTTCCAGATGCTGCCGGTGGTCATGGGTGCCGCCCTGCCGCAGGCCGGGCGCGCTGCCGCGGTTGCGCACCTGGTGATGACAGCAGGTGCGCTGTGCCTGGTTGCAGCCTTTCTGCGGCAGGAACCGGCACTGTTCGTTGCTGCAATCGCGCTCCTGGTTCCGGTGCTGGTCCTGTTCGGTGCAGCGGTTGTCGTGGCCATCTTCCGGGCAGGGAAAACCCTGACCACCGGGCGTTCTGTACAACTGGCTGCGCTGGGTCTTGTCGTTACCGTCGTAATGGGCGCCTGGCTGGCCGCGGGCCATGCGTTTGCGGTGCCACTGGATCGTTCCTTTACCAACGATCACGCGGCCTGGGGCTTCCTCGGGTGGATACTGATGCTGGTCATTGGCATTTCCGGGCAGGTGATCCCGATGTTCCTGACAACGCCGCAGTACCCGAAATACGCGGGAAAAGGGCTGGTTTACCTGCTGGTAGCGCTCCTGGGCGCAGGCAGTCTGGTGCCGCTGCGGGAGTTGCAGCAGCTGGTCGTGGTGCTGGTGAGCATGCTCATGCTGGCCTGGGCCACCCTTACCCTGTATCTGCTGGGCAAAAGGCGCAGAAAGCGGTTCGATATCACCGACCGGTTCTGGCGGACCGGAATGCTGTGCCTGGTACTCGGCGCAGGCGCGAACCTGTACGGTTACTTCGGCGGTACGGTTGCCGGCACAGACATTTCGGTTATGACCGGGATATTCCTGCTGTACGGGTTCGCAGTATCGGTTATAAACGGCATGCTCTACAAGATCGTTCCTTTCCTGGTGTGGCTCAACCTGCGTATGCCGGTAGTGATGGGGAAACTCGAACCGGGAACGAAATATTACACACCGAATATCCACGAAGTCATCGACGTGCAGCCGATGAAAATACAGTTCGCTTTCCACGTGGCGGGCCTGTTGTTGCTGGTTGCGTCAACCCTTGTGGAGGGCGTTGTGGCGTACGCCGCAGCGACCGCAGTGCTGGTGTCCAGCCTGCTGCTCCTGGCCAATCTCTCCCATGCCACCAGGCTGTACCGAAAATATGCCGGGCAGGTCATCGCGGTGCGCTAGCACCGTGTTCGAGTGTAGTGAATAGCCGTCAGAAGACGGGTTCCGGCGGCAATTCGACTCAATTGCCGGCGAGCCTCTGTAACCAGGATACAGCCGGGCGAATTTCTCCCACGGCGAGGCCTCTTGAATTTACGATTGCAGGTGAGATATGGGCCTGAAGTTTATGTTTCTCGTCATCGGACAGGGCGCCCAGATGATCAAGGATTGCCAGTAATGCAACTGACCGTGCCCGGTTGCTGCCATCCGCTATTTTCAGGGCAATCCCCAGGCCTCGCCCGGGCATGGCCGCAGTGAGAACACCCTCGGCACCGGTTTTGGCCAGCACAGCACCTTTGGTGACTTCGTTCAACTCGCTGACCACCGTTCCATGTCCGGCTACATACAGAGGCTCATTGGTAATGGCTTCGTGAAGACGGTAAATTCCCTGTGTACGGCAAGCTGACAAATTCACGGGGTTGGCGAAGCGGGCCGTGGCGAGTCCAAGCTGTAGCAGGGGCATCGTGGGTGCTGGTAACCCGCAACCATCGATCCCCATTGGAAACTGCCTGAGATCAACATCAGCGAGATCGGAAAGTATATCCAGCGATAATTGTTGCAGTGGATGTTCGACCAGGTGGTAATTTTCCAGTGGTATATCCAGGTGCAATGCCGTGGTTAAAAACCCGGTATGCTTGCCTGAGCAGTTGTGATGAATTCGACAGCCTCGCTGCCCGGAAGCCAGCAACTGGTGGGCACTCTCGGTATGTTCAGGCAGCACAGCACCACAGGCCAGGTGATCCTCCGTTAACCCCAGGCGGTTCAGCCATGACTGCACCAGATCCTGGTGCATTTTCTCGCCCTGGTGAGACGAACAGGCCAGCGATAATTCTGCATCACTCAGGGCGTACTGGTCACTGGCACCACTCTCGACCAGGTGCATAGCCAGCATAGGTTTCAGGGCAGAACGCGGAAATACAAGGCTTTCGACGTCGCCCCAGCTTTCCACAACGTCGCCCATGTAATCACACACGACGGCAGCACCAAAATGGCGGCTTTCTACGGCACCACCCCGTGTGACTTCGACTAAAAGCTCATAGGACATGCAGCAGGAACTCCTGAATACGCT
>DRQL01000030.1 GCA_011371465.1 Gammaproteobacteria bacterium
AGTTTCAATGCCATCCAGGGCGTCACCACCAGCGCTACCGCCAGCGAAATCAGCATGCCCATGCTGGCATTGATGGGGATGGGACTCATGTAGGGCCCCATCAGTCCGGTGACAAAGGCCATGGGCAACAGCGCCGCGATCACCGTAAAGGTCGCCAGTATGGTGGGACCGCCGACCTCATCCACCGCCCTCGGGATCGCCTGCACCAGGTTGGTATCCCCCATCTGCATGTGCCGGTGGATGTTTTCCACCACCACCACGGCATCATCCACCAGTATGCCGATGGAAAAGATCAGGGCGAACAGCGACACCCGGTTGAGCGTGAAGCCCCACGCCCAGGACGCAAACAGCGTGATGGCCAGGGTGATGATCACCGCGGTTCCCACGATGATCGCCTCGCGCCAGCCGAGACTCAGTATCACCAGCAGCACCACGGCCGACGTCGCGAATATCAGTTTCTTGATCAGGGTGCCGGCCTTCTCGTCCGCCGTCACACCATAGTTACGCGTAACCGTGGTATGGACACCCGCCGGAATAAAGATACCCTCCAGGTCCTGCAGTCGCGCGATGACCTGGTCGGCGATCTGCACCGCGTTGGTCCCTGCCTGTTTGGCAATGGCCAGCGTCACCGCCGGGTGTTCGCCCGCCACTGCAGCCGACGGCTCTGCAGCCGCACCGCTGCCAAACCAGACATACTGCTCTGGCTGGTCCGGACCGCGCCGGATATCGGCCACATCGCGCAGGTACACCGGGTTGCCCTTGTGCATGCCAACCACCAGTTCGGCCACTTCCGCAGCGCGCCGGAACAGGGTCCCCGCCTTGACCTCTATCTCACGGTTGTCCGTGACCAGCTGACCGGCTTCGCTGGACTGGTTAGCCTGTTGCAGGGCGGTGCGCAGATCGGCCAGCGATAAGCCGAATCCCGCCAGGCGTTGCGGGTCAAGCAGGACGTGCACCACCGGTTCCGGCCCGCCGATGGTATAGATGTCGCGCGTACCGGCCACCCGTTTCAGTTCTGCTTCCAGGGTATGCGCCACGCTCCTGAGTTCGGCCGCGCCCCGCTGCGGATCCTCCGTCCACAGGGTTACCGCCACGATAGGCACGTCATCGATACCCTTGGGCTTGACCAGCGGTTGCCCGACCCCGGTGCCTGCCGGCAGCCAGTCCTGGTTGGAATAGAGCCGGTTGTACAAACGAACAATGGCTTCGGTGCGCGCCTCGCCGACTTCAAACTCTACGGTAAGTATGCACAGTCCCGGACGGGATACCGAATAGATGTGTTTAACCCCCTCGATTTCCGACAACACCTGTTCGGCCGAGGTGGCCACCAGACGCTCGACTTCTCGTGCCGAAGCTCCCGGGAACGGAATAAAGACGTTGGCAAAGGTGACATCGATCTGGGGTTCTTCTTCCCGCGGTGTCACCAGCACGGCAAAGATCCCCAGCAACAACCCCAACAGCGCCAGTAGCGGCGTGATTTCAGTCTGCAGGAATTTTTTGGCGATCGCGCCGGAAAAACCCGGCGCTTCATTCATGACGCGGACCCTGTTGTTTCAGCGCGATACCGGCAACCACCGGGTCCAGGGCGATACGCTCACCCTCCTCCAGGCCCGCCAGCACCTCGGTCAGTCCGCCCTCCACCTCGCGCCCGGCCCGTACCTGGCGGAAGTGCAGCGTCCCGTCAGCCGACTGCACATAGACCCCGGTCACTTCACTGCGGTGCACGATGGCCTGTCCGGGTACCACCAGGTGCCGGGTCTCCCCGACGGCAAACGCCACCTTGACCAGCATGCCGGGAAACAGACCGTGCTGGCCCGGCGGTAACTGGACACGCACGGTAAACGAGTGACTTTCCGGATCCGCGTAGGGAAACAGGGTAATGTCATCGCTTGCCAGCCATTCACCGGTATCGGGCAACTGCACCCGGCTGTGCTGCGTGGCGCGAATGCGCTGCGCATAATGGGCCGGCACCTGGACCTGGACGCGCAGTTTTTCCAGCGACAGGCCGGTGCCCAGTTTGGTGCCGATCTGCACCTGTTCCCCGACTTCCACAAACCGTTCCACCATGACACCCGCAAACGGCGCGTGCACTACCGTGTACTCCCACTGTTCCCGTGCTTCCTTGGCAGCCGCCTTCGCCAGTTCCAGCTGGGCACGCGCGGATTTCAGGTTGGCCTCGGACTTGTCCAGCTGGGACTTGCTGACCGCGTTCTCCTTGATCAGGCGCCGGTTACGCTGGTAACTGGACTCGGCCTCGGCCAGCACTGCCCGCGCCTTTGCTTCGTTGGCAATGGCCTTGTCCAGGCGGGCCTTCTGTTTGGTGTCGTCGATGCGCAGCACCACTGCACCCTTGGGCACGTAGTCGTTGACATCGAACGGCAGTTCGATGATTTCGCCCGCGGTCTGTGCTGACAGCGTGGACCGGAATACCGCCTCGACCACACCGTCGAAACGCTGTTCATCGGCCAGCACCTGGTAGCGAACATCCGTGAAACGGAGCTCCGTTGTAGCAGCCGCAGCAGGCAGCGAAGCCAGCAGCGCCGCTGCCAGCGCAAAGATCCATACGTTTGACACCCTTCACCCCGCCATCAATGTCGAGTAAGTCACTCCATTATCAGGCTTGAGGCCAAAATCTCAACACGGCGGGCAACGGGGCCAAAACCCCGACTTCCTGCGCGGGAACCGCAGCCGAAAGGACGGCCTGTTTACCAGGCGGGGTAACCACCCCAGCCGTAACCCGGGTACGTGCCGTAACCGTAGCCGGGATAGCCACCCCAGCCATAGCCCGGGTAACCACCCCAGCCGTAAGCGGGGTAACCACCATACCCGTAACCCGGGTAACCACCCCAGCCATAACCGGGATAACCGCCCCAGGGGCCACCATAACCGTAGCCCGGGTAACCACCCCACGGGCCATAATAATCATCGTCAAACCAGTTCCAGGGCATCCAGCTGCCGCCCCAGAATGCCTGTGCAGATGACATGGGCAGGAACACCGCCAGCAGTGCTCCGAACACGATTTTTCTGAACTTCATATCCTGATCCCTCCGACTTTTGCTGAGTTCGCATGCATGCAGGAGCGGAAACCAGGC
The DNA here is from genome assembly GCA_011371465.1 of Gammaproteobacteria bacterium. GTDB lineage: Bacteria > Pseudomonadota > Gammaproteobacteria > DSM-19610 > DSM-19610 > Thiogranum. The sequence goes on from DRQL01000030.1 coordinate 3,093, forward strand.
TCCCGCAGCCTTAAGCAGGCCCCGATAAATCAAACAGGACCACCCTAAATGTAAAACATACGGCGAATAGCGCAATCATCCTGACCTGAAATCCCGGCATCTATTGACCCGGATCAACCGCTAACGCAGCGATTAGCACGGCCACTGCTATACAGAGCGCGCTATACTTCAGGTGTCATGGCATCCACCGCAAAAACACGGGAAAAACCGGATATTGCCCGCCAGCTGGAAAGCCGCCTCGGACGTTTGCACGCCCGCCAGAGACTGGGAATCGAAGACGATCACGAAACGCGTATCTTCGGGCAGGGGCTCAATTTTTTTCATATCGAAAACTGGTATTCACTGCAGTCCGCCATTCGCATCACGCTCAAGCTGACCGGCCTGTACTGGCGCGGACGCAGGAACACCGCCCGCATCCAGGTCCGCCACAACCACGTTCACCTGCCGGCGTTACCGGCCGAGTTCGATGGCTATACCATCCTGCATCTCAGCGACCTGCATGTGGACATGAACCCCGGCGCCATGCACCGGCTGATCGAACTGCTGCACGAAATCGAGTACGACCTGTGTGTGCTGACCGGTGATTACCGCGGCCAGACCTTTGGACCAATCGAGGAAACCCTGGCGGGCATGGCGCGGATCCGCACTCACCTGGAGGATCCGGTCTACGCGGTGCTGGGAAACCACGACACCATACGCATGGTGCCGGGCATGGAGGACATGGGTATCCGCATGCTGCTCAATGAATCGGCATCCATCTGCCGCGACAACGCGCGAATCCGTCTTGCCGGCATCGATGACGCCCATTATTTCCGGGTCGACAATATGGAAAAAGCCATCGCCGACGCAGCCCGGGACGAATTCACCATCCTGCTGTCCCATACACCCGAGATCTACCGCCAGGCGGCACACGCGGACTTCGACCTGCTGCTGGCCGGTCACACCCACGGCGGACAGATCTGCCTGCCCGGCGGCATCCCGATTACCCTCGATTCGGTGTTACCCCGGCGCATGGGCTCCGGTGCCTGGCGTTACCGGAATATGCAGGGCTATACCTCGACCGGTGTAGGCTCGTCAGTGGTCGCGGTACGTTACAACTGCCCGCCCGAGATCACGCTGCATCACCTGCAGCGAAAGGAAAGTTCTGCATAACAGGCCCTAGTAGGGCTGATCGCGGATGCCCAACCGGTAGAACAGCGGTGAAAACACCACTTCGCTGAGAAAAAACACCCCCACCACGACCGCCGCCTCGAATACCGTCAGGTCCAGCGATGACTGGCAGGCCAGCACCGGGAACAGGGACTCCGGCAACTGGTCCAGCCCTGTCGCGCGGCTGCTGGGCGGCCTTTTCAGGCGCCGCTTGATAAAACTGGAAAACAGGTCACCCAGCATTGACGTGCTGCCGACCAGCAGGCCCACCTCCCAGCCCAGCCCGAGCGCAGCACCGCCCAGGGTGGTGACCAGCAAGGCACCCAGCAGACCGCGCAGCGTCTTGGACGAGCCCAATAGCGGCTGAGCGTCAAAAAACCGGGCGCCGCCGTCCACCGGCCAGGCACAACAGGACCCCAGCAGCTTTTTCAGCAGTACCGGGGTCCCGTTTGCCAGCGTCAGCAGCACCAGCAGCTTGAGAATCAGCACCGGCTCAGCCACTTCCAGGACGCATATTCATTGCATAAAGATACGTGGGTTCGTGCTAGAATCCCATCCCCCTTCAAAAACCACCCTGTCGAGGACCGGATTCGCCGTGTTGCGTATTGCGGTAATGAACACCAAGGGCGGCTGCGGCAAGACCACGGTCGCCACCAACCTGGCCAGCTACTGCGCTTCCCGTGGTTGCGGCACGGTGTTGCGCGACTATGACCGGCAGGCCTCCTCAACGCGCTGGCTCAGGGCGCGCAGCGGC
>DRQL01000031.1 GCA_011371465.1 Gammaproteobacteria bacterium
ACCCAGAACGCAAAGGTCTGGAGGGCGGCGGCGCCCATGGCCACGGCGGTCGCCACGTAGATGTCATACATCTTGTAGGCGACAAAGAACAGCAGGATCGGGAAAAAGTCGTAAAGAAACTTCATGGTTTCAGGTTTTCAGCCATCTCTTCGTCAGTGCAGGGAGCGGTTGACGCTCCATTTCCGGTAGTACCGGTTCATCACCTCGCGTACGTGCGGCGGGTAGTTTAGCAAGTCCATCTGTTCCATGCCCTGTGTGAAGAACCCGGGGGCATCTTCCGGCAGGTTTTCGACCAGCACCGCAAAGGCTTCTTCCATTACGTCCGGCTGGTGGGTGCGGGTCGCCACGATGGCCCGGTTCAGCTGCAGGATCCGCCACGGCCGTCCCGGGCTGGATTTGTCCAGGTCCTGCCGGATGGTGGCCGCCGTGGCGTCGATGACTTCCCCCATGGCCTGGTACAGCTCCAGCAGTTCGGCGGGCTCCCGGGTCTCGTTGGCGATCCGGGCCAGTGCATCCACGACCGGGTCCAGGTGCAGCAATTCCCCGCCGTGCGCCGCAATCCAGCGCGCCATGGCAATGGTAAACAGCTGGAGGGTCTCAAAAACCCCTGGAAGATCAAGGTGATTGGCCCAGTGCAGCGACTGGTCGAACAGTTCCAGCGCATATTCACCCATTTCAGTGACATCCGCGGCACTGGCCTGGTTCCCGACCGCCGGGTTCAGGCTGGCTTCCGTGCGCTGCATGGCATCGTACATTTGCCGGAAAGCCTCGCTGAGCAACGCGGGCGTGGCGGTGCCGGGGCCGGAGCTGTCATCCCGCAGTTGCCAGGCTTCCAGCATGTCCGCGAGGGGGTCGTCCAGCTGGTTGCGGAAGCTGGCGGCGGTAGGGTCAGGTAGATACATGGGGCGCATGGTACCGGATCAGGGCTTTTTCCGCAGGGGCAGCGCCGCGCCGGGTGCTCCGGTACAATGGGTCGGATGTGCTGCTACGATTTACACGCTCATTCGACGGCCTCCGACGGCACCCTGACGCCGGCCGCACTGGTGGAGAAAGCCCGTGCGGCGGCTGTGGATGTACTGGCGCTGACCGACCACGACACGCTGGACGGGATCGCAGCCGCCCGGCAGGCGGCTTCCCGGCCGGGTCTGGTGCTGGTTCCCGGGGTGGAGATCTCGGTGAACTGGAACGCCATGACCCTGCATGTGCTGGGTCTGAATGTCGACCCGGACCACCCGGCCTTGCTGGCAGGCTTGCGGGAGCTGCGCAGGACGCGTGAGCAGCGCGCCATACGGATCGCCGACAAACTGGCCGGGGCGGGCATCCCCGGGGCACTGGAGGGTGCCCGCCGGCAGTGCAATGGCCGCATTCTGAGTCGCACCCACTTTGCCCACTTCCTGGTAGCCAGCGGACGGGCGAGTTCGGTGCGTGATGTGTTCAAACACTTCCTGGTGAAAGGCAGGCCGGGATACGTGCACAGCGACTGGGTGCCGATGGAGCAGGCCATCGACTGGATCCGGGCTGCCGGCGGGCTGGCGGTGATCGCCCACCCGGCGCGTTACCGCCTGACGCGCAGCAAGCTCAACCGCCTGGTCGGTGCCTTTCGCGAAGCCGGCGGGCTGGGGCTGGAAGTGGTGTCGGGCAGTCATAACCGGGATGAGACCCTGCACATGGCAGCGGTGAGCAGGACGCACCGCCTGTTTGCCTCCTGTGGTTCGGACTACCACGGGCCGGAAAAACCCTGGGTCGAACTGGGCCGCCTGCGCGCGCTGCCGGAAGGCTGCACGCCGATCTGGCAGGCGGACGGCTGGCCGGTGGCAGCGGCGGCGTGAGCCAGTATTTCAACATTCACCCGGACAACCCGCAGCCACGCCTGATCCGGCATGCGGTGGATATTATCCGCGCCGGGGGGATTGCCGCGCTGCCCACCGACTCCAGTTACGCGCTGGCCTGTCACCTGGACGACAAGCGCGCGGTGGAACGCATCCGCCGTATTCGCGAGCTGGACAAGAAGCACAATTTTACCCTGGTGTGCAGGGACCTTTCCGAGATCGCACTCTACGCGCGTGTGGATAACCCGGCGTACCGGTTGCTGAAGGCAAAAACGCCCGGCGCCTATACCTTTATCCTGCGCGCCACCACCATCGTGCCGCGACGGCTGCAGCACGCAAAACGCAAGACGGTCGGTATCCGCGTACCGGATCACCCCATCATCAGGGACCTGCTGATGGAGCACGCGCAACCGCTGATGAGCGTGACCCTGATGCTGCCGGGCAATGATTTTCCCGAGATCGACGCCGAGGAAATCCGCGCGAAGCTGGAACACCAGGTGGACCTGATCGTCGACGGCGGACACTGCGGTGTGGAACCGACCACCGTCATTGACCTGACCGGGTCGGTGCCCGTGGTGACGCGGCACGGGCAGGGCCCGGTCGATGACCTCGAAGCGGGGAGCCGGGGCGAATGAACGCCGGTTTGCGAACCGGCGGGCAACTAACGGTATACTGCGCCTGATTATGAAAGTAAGTCTTGTACAGGCAATATCGGCCTGGTTGTTGCCCGTGCTGCTGGCCGTTACCGTGCACGAAACCGCACACGGCTGGGTGGCGCGGCGCTTCGGGGATAAAACCGCCGAGATGCTGGGACGCCTGACGCTCAACCCGATCAAGCACATCGACCCGGTCGGGACCATCCTGGTGCCGGGCCTGATGCTGCTGTTGCCGGGCGGCTTTGTCTTCGGCTGGGCCAAACCGGTGCCGGTGGACTGGCGGAATTTCAAAAATCCCAAGCAGGATATGGCCTGGGTAGCGCTGGCCGGTCCGGTTTCCAACCTGCTCATGGGGCTTGCCTGGGCGCTGGGTGCAAGAATTGCCCTGGGCATGTCAGCGGATAACTGGGTGGCCCTGCCGCTGCTGTTCATGAGCGTGGCGGGCATGTTTATCAATACCCTGCTGATGATACTGAACCTGCTGCCATTGCCACCGCTGGATGGCGGGCGCGTGCTGACCGGCCTGCTGCCGGCGCCACTGGCGTACCGGTTTGCCCGCATCGAACCCTACGGGTTCTTTATCCTGGTGGCACTGTTGATGACGGGGGTGCTGGGCGCCATTCTGTGGCCGTTCGTGTCCCTGTCCCTGGAGTTTCTGGCGTCCGTTTCCGGCATGAAGCCGGCCTATTTCCAGACCGTATTGTTTGCGTTGATGAGGAGCTGATTCACTTTGACGAGCGAATCCAAAAACCGTGTCCTGTCCGGGATGCGACCTACCGGCCGCCTGCACCTCGGGCACTACCACGGGGTGCTGAAAAACTGGGTCAGTCTGCAACACGAATACGACTGTTTTTTCTTTGTTGCCGACTGGCATGCGTTGACCACCCACTACGAAGACCCGCAGATCATACGATCGAGCGTAACGGACATGGTCATCGACTGGCTGGCCGCGGGTGTGAACCCGGCCAGTGCAAAACTTTTCGTGCAGTCCGATGTGCCCCAGCACGCCGAGCTGCACCTGCTGCTGTCGATGGTGACTCCGCTGGGCTGGCTGGAACGCGTGCCCAGCTACAAGGACCAGCAGGAGAAGCTGCGTGAGCGCGACCTGGCGACCTACGGCTTTCTCGGTTACCCGCTGCTGCAGAGTGCCGATATCCTGATCTACAAGGCCGGCCTGGTCCCGGTGGGTGAAGACCAGGTGGCGCATGTCGAACTGACGCGTGAAGTGGCGCGGCGTTTCAACCACCTGTACGGGCGTGAGCCCGACTTCGAGGAGCGGGCCCTGGCAGCCATCAAAAAGATGGGCAAGAAGAATGCGAAACTGTACCGGGAGGCGCGCCGCAACTACCAGGAAAAGGGTGACCAGGAAGCGCTGGACGTCGGTCGCGTACTGCTGGAGGGGCAGGGCAACCTGGCCATGGGTGACCGCGAACGCCTGTACGGGTACCTGGAAGGTGGCGGGCGCATCATCCTGCCGGAGCCCGAGGCGCTGCTGACGCCCGCTTCGAAAATGCCGGGCCTGGACGGGCAGAAGATGTCCAAGTCCTACGGCAATACCATTGCCTTGCGCGATGAGCCCGCCGACATCGAGCAGAAGTTGCGCACCATGCCAACCGACCCCGCGCGCGTGCGCCTGAAAGACCCCGGCAATCCTGACAACTGCCCGGTGTTTCAGCTGCACCGGGTCTACTCGGACGACCACCGCCAGCAGTGGGTCCGGGAAGGGTGCACGACGGCCGGTATCGGTTGCCTGGATTGCAAGCAGCCGATCATCGACGCGGTGCTGGGGGAACTGGCGCCGATCCGGGAACGTGCGCGTGAATTCGAGGAAGACCCGCAGCTGGTGCGTAACATTCTGCAGGAAGGTGCTGAATCCGCACGCGATGTTGCAGACGAGACTATGGATGAGGTTCGTTCTGCAATTGGTTTAAATTATTAGAAAAAATACGAGTTTCCTGTCATTGCGAGCGAAGCGCGGCAATCTGGAACGGATTGATTCCATTGTATGAGATTGCCGCGCTACGCGACCGTAGCGTAGCGTAGGAAGTGCCTGTGAACCGCCGAAGGCGGTGGTGGGGTACTCGCAATGACGGCAGAGAAACTGACCCGGGCTTCGCTGGCAAAGTACAGGTATCGCACCGCAACGGCGGCGCATAAAAACGTCGCCGGGATAACGTGGCAGAGCGACATTTCCCTGCGCGACGGCGGGTTGGTGTTTCTATTCTTCATGGCGGCGTTTACAATGCTGCAAACCACGTGAGCCGAGTGCATGACAGAACCCAGGACGCCTGCTGAACCGACGCCAGAACAAGCTGAAATGCCCTTTGCCTTTGTGCAGGGTGAAGCGGTCACGACCCTCCCCAATGATCTCTACATTCCGCCGGATGCCCTGGAAGTTATCCTGGAAGCGTTTGAAGGTCCGCTCGACCTGTTGCTGTACCTGATCCGGCGCCAGAACCTCGATGTGCTGGATATTCCCATTGCCGATATCACCCGGCAGTACATGGTATACATTGATCTGATGGAAGATCTCCGGCTGGAACTGGCGGCCGAGTACCTGGTCATGGCGGCCATGCTGGCGGAGATCAAGTCGCGCATGCTGCTGCCGCGCCCGGTGGATACCGACGAAGAAGAGGACCCGCGCGCCGAACTGGTACGTCGCCTGCAGGAGTACGAGCGCTACAAGCAGGCGGCGGAAGATCTCGACGAGATTCCGCGAGTGGGTCGCGACGTCTTCCCGGTGGAACTCGAGGCACCGGAAAAGCAGGTGGTGCGCAAGCCGCCCGAGGTGAGCCTGCACGAACTGCTGCTGGCCGCCAGGGAAGCCATGACCCGCGCCGAACTGTTTTCACACCACCACATACAGATGGAGCCCCTGTCCGTGCGCGAACGGATGTCGAAAGTGCTGGAGATGATCAACGGCGACGAGTTCACCCCGTTTACCGCCCTGTTCCAGTCGGTTGAAGGCCGCATGGGTGTCGTGGTTTCGCTGCTGTCCGTGCTGGAACTCATCAAGGAATCCCTGATCGTGCTGGTCCAGTCGGAGCCCTTTGCCCCTATCTACATCAAGGCGCGATCCGGCGCCGTACTCGAAGACCGACAAGCGCTCGCCGAGGCGGGCGAGTCCTGAAGGACGGATAAAACCAGATGAGTGCATCAAGTATCAGGAAAATCATTGAAGCCGTGTTGCTCGCTGCCGGGAAGCCGCTGACGGTGGACCAGTTGCTGAACGTGTTTGCAGAAGGTGAAAAACCCGAGCGCAGCGAGATCCGCGATGCGATCAACGCCCTGCAGGCGGAGTACGAAGGGCGTTGCGTGGAGCTGGTCCAGGTGGCCAGTGGCTGGCGCGTGCAGGTGCGCCAGGAAATGGAACCCTGGGTGTCACGACTCACCGAAGAAAAACCGGCGCGTTACACCCGTGCGCTGCTGGAGACACTGGCACTGGTCGCCTACCGCCAACCCATCACGCGCGGAGAAATCGAGGACATCCGTGGTGTCAGTGTCAGTACCTCGATTATGAAAACCCTGCAGGAGCGCGAGTGGGTGCGGATCGTCGGGCATCGCGATGTGCCGGGTCACCCGGCCATGTATGGCACCACCCGGCAGTTTCTCGATTACTTCAACCTGAAAAGCCTGGATGAACTGCCTACGCTGATGGAACTGCGTGATTTCGATTCCATCAATGCCGAGCTGGAACTGACGCTGCCGGGGGAATCGCTGCCCCTGCCAGACGAGGATGCGGAGCAAGGCGAAGCGGCGGAAGTATCCGCGGATGTGGCCGTGGTAGTCCCGGTGGGTGTCGATACACCCGACAGCAACAAGACCATTCACTAAATCCCTGCAGAGGCAGCCCCCCACCCTCGCAGGAGCGGTCTCCTGACCGCGAAAGCAGGCTCTGACCTTCATGCCGAAGGCCGGGGTTTATGCCGGAAGGGTAAAATCGGGACCATTGCTCCGTAACCTGGCGGCTCCCGCCATAGCGCCATAAACATTCCCGTTGCCCCGGCAAAGACAGTTACAATTCCCCCATGGAAGAACGTCTGCAAAAAGTGCTGGCGCGTGCCGGCCTGGGTTCGCGCCGCCAGATCGAAGAGTGGATACGTGATGGGCGTGTCGAGGTAAACGGCCGGGCGGCCCAGCTCGGGCTGAAGGTCACCGGGCGGGAGCGCATCGTCGTCGACGGTCGCAAGGTCCACCTTGGGGCTGAACGGCCGGCGGCAGCGGAAGTGTTGCTGTACCACAAACCGGCCGGCGAGATTTGCAGCCGCAGCGACCCCGAGGGACGCCCGACCGTTTTTTCCGGCTTGCCGAAACCACACGCCGGGCGCTGGGTCAGTGTCGGGCGCCTGGACATCAATACCTCCGGCCTGCTGCTGTTTACCACCGATGGTGAGCTGGCGCACCGCCTGATGCATCCGGCACAGGAAGTAGAACGCGAGTACGCGGTACGCCTGCTGGGGGAGGTCAGCCCGCCCATGCTCGAGCGCCTCATCAAGGGGGTGCAGCTGGAAGACGGCTTTGCCCGCTTCAGGGCGATTGAAGAGTCGGGTGGCAGCGGTGCCAACCGCTGGTATCACGTCATCATCCGCGAAGGGCGTAATCGCGAAGTGCGCCGCTTGTGGGAATCCCAGGGGGTGACAGTCAGTCGCCTGTCGCGCGTACGCTATGGTCCGATTATACTCGAGCGCAAGTTACGTCCCGGTCGCTACCGGCCGCTGACAGGCAGGGAACTGAAACAACTCTACCAGGCGGCAGGACTCAACAGGAAGGAAGATCGCAACCATGACTGAACGCAGGGAAACCGCGCTGCGCTGGCGCAGGACCAAGATCATTGCGACGCTGGGGCCGTCTTCCGCGTCCTTCGCCATGATCGAGGAGTTGATCGCCGCCGGGATCGACGTAGTGCGGGTGAATATGTCGCACGGTGATCACCCGACGCACACCCGGACGGTACAGCGGGTGCGGCGCGCTGCCAGGCGGGCCGGGCGGCACATCGCCATCCTGCTGGACCTGTGCGGTCCCAAGATCCGGGTGGGCAGCTTTGCAGACGGTCGTATCGAACTCGCTACCGGGGAGACGGTTACGGTAACCACCCGGCGCGTGACCGGCGGTCCCGGACTTATTCCCTCGCAGTACCGCAGCCTGCACAGGGATGTGCGCGCGGGCGAAAGGATCCTGCTCGACGACGGCAAGCTGGAGCTGCGCGTGCGATCGGTCAAGGGCACGGAGGTCACCTGTCGTGTAATCGAGGGCGGGGTACTGTCTGATCACAAGGGCATGAATCTGCCCAACTCGGCCCTGTCCACGGCGGCGCTGACCGACAAGGACCGTACCGACGTTCGACTGGCCATCGAACTGGGGGTGGATTTCGTGGCGCTCAGTTTTGTCCGCTCGGCAAAAGACGTGTTGCAGCTGAAACGCTATATGAAGCGTGCCGGGGGGAATATACCGGTCATCAGCAAGATCGAGCGCCCGGAAGCGGTCGATGCCATCGACGACATCATGGAGGCTTCCTACGGCATCATGATTGCGCGTGGTGACCTGGGTATTGAACTGCCGGCAGAGAAAGTACCGTTGATACAGCGTGAGCTGATTGCGAAAGGTCGCCAGAAGGGGATCCCTGTCATCGTTGCCACCCAGATGCTGGAGTCCATGATGACCAGTTCCCGCCCGACGCGCGCGGAAGTGACCGACGTGGCCGGTGCAGCCATGTTGAGTGCGGATGCCGCCATGCTGTCCGGGGAGACCGCGGCGGGCCGCTTTCCCCTGCAGGCGGTGCGCATCATGGACAAGGTATTGCGCGAGGTGGAACGGCACCAGTGGCAGGAAGGCTGTTTTGCCAGCGAGCCGATTGCCGATCGCGGCAGCAAGGCGCACGTGGTGCGCGAGTCCATGGCGCATGCGGCGGTGCAGCTGGCACATGACCTGGAGATGGAGGCCATTATTGTGCCCACCCACACCGGCAATACCGCCCGCATCATGGCCTCCCACCGGCCGCTGGCGCCCACGGTCGGTGCCAGCTCGGACGAACGGATCTGCCGGCAGATGACGTTGAACTGGGGCATCGTTCCCGTGCAGCTGGAAGCGTCCAGGGAACACGACTGGCGGGCCATTTGCGAGCACATCGCGCAACAGTGCCAGCTGGGCAGGAAAGGGCGCGATGTGTTGCTGGTGTCCGGGTTCAACGACGATCCCAAACGGGACGAGCCGGTCCTGAAGCTGCTGCACCTGTAACTGCCTGTATGACCACGGGCACGCACCAGTACGATCTGCTCATCGTCGGCGCCGGTGTATCGGGAACCGCGTTGTTGTATCTCACGGCGCGTTTTACCGACATCGGCAATATCGGCGTTATTGAAAAATACGCGGCGCCGGCGCGCGTCAATTCGCTGTCCAGCAACAACAGCCAGACGCTGCACTGCGGCGATATCGAAACCAACTACACGCTGGAAAAAGCGCTCAAGGTGCAGCGCGCTGCGCGCATGCTGGCATCGTACTGCCTGAACCAGCCGGACCGGGATCACCTGATCTACCGGTATCCGAAGATGGTGCTGGGTGTGGGCCGACAGGAGTGCGACCTGTTACGCGAGCGCTTCCGGGTATTCAGCCCGCATTACCCGGACCTGCAGTTGCTGGACCGCAAGGCTATTGCCGCGATCGAACCGGCCGTCATCATGACAGCCGACGGCAGGATGCGCGAGGAAGAGGTCATCGCGCTCGGCTCCACGGACGAGTACACCGCGGTGAATTTCGAAGCGCTGTCGCGCTCCTTTGTCCGGCAGGCGCAGCAGGTG
>DRQL01000032.1 GCA_011371465.1 Gammaproteobacteria bacterium
GGTCATATTCATGAAGCGGCTGTAAAAGGACTGGATACACAGACATTGCAGGGGTATGCCCGGGACGTGAATGGCAATCTTTTCGCGTCCCAGACACTCTGGGAGGAACAAAGTCCACCACCGCCGGGACAGGCAGGTCCGCAGGCCGTGGGAAAATGGAATTATTTGACCGATGGTGATCCTGTAACGCTGTTCGGGCTGACCGGGTCAAATCCATATTTTACGCGCGTTGGGTTATATTGAAGCATCGGGGCCGGAACTGGATCAGAGGTGACATGGATATTTTATCAGACAAGATTGAAAACGCGTTCATCGTCACCCCGGATGGCCGGCTGGATACCAGCAATGCGCCGCAGGCGGAAAAGCTGCTGGTGGAAAACATCAACGCCGGTGAAAAGCGGGTGGTGGTCGATTTCTCCCGCACCGATTACATCTCCAGCGCGGGCCTGCGTGTGATCCTGCAGGCGGCCAAGCTGGTGCGCCGCGACGGCCGGGTGGTGTTGTGCAATGCCAACGAACAGATTCACGAGGTGCTGGAGATCAGCGGTTTCCTGGATATGATCCCCTACGGTGCCAGCCTGAAGGAGGCCATTCGCCTGGTCAGCGAATAATGCCGGCACCGTACAGCATCCTGGTGGTCGACGATGAGCCCGTCAATATCGATGTGCTCACCGGCCTGTTGAAAAAGGACTACCGGCTGCTGGTGGCAAAGAGTGGCGAACGTGCGCTCGAAACGGCGCGCAAGGGTCAGCCGGACCTGGTGCTGCTGGACATCATGATGCCGGGCATGGACGGTTATGAAGTGTGCCGGCGTCTCAAGGCGGATGCGGCGACGCGTGATATCCCGGTGATCTTTGTCACGGCCATGGACCAGGCCGGTGACGAGGCGCGTGGTTTTGAAGTCGGCGCAGCGGATTATCTGGCCAAACCGGTATCGGCGCCGGTCCTGCGGGCACGGGTAAAGACGCAGCTCGCACTGGTGCAGGGCCGCCGGAAACTGCAGGCGGCCTACGCCACCATCAAGGCGCAGAATGAGCGTATGGAAGCCGAGCTGAACCTCGGGCGCGACATCCAGATGAGCATGATGCCTCAGGACTTCCCGGACATCTCCAGGAACGAACGCTTTTCCCTGTATGCATGCCTGGAAGCGGCACACGAACTGGGTGGTGACTTCTACGATTTCTTTTACCTGGGTGACGACCGCCTGTGTTTCTGTGTGGGTGACGTGTCGGGCAAGGGGGTGCCGGCGGCGTTGTTCATGGCAGTGAGCAAGACGCTGGTCCGGTCTGCCGCCAGGCGCAGTACCTCCACTGCGGCGGTCCTGGACCGGGTGAACGTCAGCCTGAGCGCGGACAATGACGGCTGCATGTTCGTTACCCTGTTCCTGGCGGTGTGTGATCTGCGCAGTGGTGTGGTCACCTGCACCAACGCCGGCCACAACCCGCCCTTTGTCATTGGGCTGGATGGTGGCATCCGGCGCCTGGATGCGCGTCATGGTCCGGTGGCCGGCGCCCTGGAAGGGGTTGCTTACCGGGAGGAACAGGTGCGGCTCGAACCCGGTGAGACGTTGCTGCTGTTTACCGACGGGGTGACGGAAGCGGCCAGCGAGGACGGCGAGCTGTTCTCCGGGGCGCGACTGGAAAATCATGTGCAGCAGGTTGCGCAGCCGGACCCCGAGGCGCTGGTGAAGTCGATCGTCTCCGCCGTGCACGATTTTGAAGGCGCGGCCGAGCAGGCGGACGATATTACGGTGCTGGCTTTTCGGTACCAGGGTGGCCAGGGTTCGGGGGATGCGCCGGTGACGGAACGCGAGCGCTGGCAGGGGCTGCGCTCCAGTGCCACGGTCATTGCCTGGTTCGAGGCGTTTGCGGATACCCATGCGCTCGATGAAGCGGTGCGCCGCCGGGTCAAGCTGGTGCTCGATGAACTGCTGGCCAATGCGCTGGCCTACGCCTGGCCCGGCAGTCCGACGGGCGCTGTCGAAGTTGAAATGCAACTGACGCGCGGTGAACTCGTGATTACGCTGGCCGATGACGGTGTGCCGTTCAACCCGTTGCAGGCGCCGCGGCCGGATGTGCGGCAGCCCCTCGCCGAGCGCCGGCCCGGCGGGCTGGGTATTCACCTCAGCCGGGAGCTGATGGACGGGTTGTCGTATCAGCGCAGCGACGGCTGGAACCGGGTTACGCTCAGGATCCGGCTCGGCGGGTCCTGAGCGGGCTTTCGCGGTCGAGGAGACCGCTCCCTCGAGGCGTAACGTGATCCTGTAGGAGTGCCGGCCTTCGGCGCGAAGGGTGGTGCGGTTTTACGTGGCCTGCCATCTTGGCAGCGGACGGTGGTTCGAGTACAATCTTGCCGCTTCCGGCGCCATCTTTCCGGCGCGAAGCTGCCTGACAGTGTCAGGGTCTGTAATCACTAGTTCGGCGGCGGAGGTTCCCTTGAGTACATTGGCCTTGTTGGCCTTGCAGGACGGCAGCCTGTTCAGGGGCCGGTCGATCGGTTCGGCTGGCCAGAGTGTGGGTGAAGTGGTCTTCAATACCGCGATGACGGGGTACCAGGAGATCCTTACGGACCCCTCCTATGCCCGTCAGCTGGTCACGCTCACCTATCCCCACATCGGCAACACGGGGGTCAATGCAGACGATGAGGAATCCGACCGCATCCAGTGCGCCGGCCTGATCATCCGCGACCTGCCCCTGCAGCCCAGCAGTTTCCGCAGTGAAAAGCCGCTCGACCAGTACCTGCGCGAGCAGGGCATTGTCGCGATCGCCGATATCGATACCCGCCGGCTGACGCGTATCCTGCGGGAAAAGGGCGCCCAGGGCGGCTGCCTGGTGGCCGGTGACCGGATCGACGAGCAGGCGGCTATCGAAGCCGCGCGGGCGTTCCCGGGGCTGAAGGGCATGGACCTCGCCAAAGAGGTCACCACGGGGACGCCGTATGAATGGGCGCAGGGCAGCTGGACGCTGGAAAACGGCCTGCCCGCCGCGCCGCACCCCATCGAGGAAAAACTGCCGCACCACGTGGTGGCGTATGACTACGGCGTCAAGCGCAATATCCTGCGCATGCTGGTGGACCGCGGTTGCCGCCTGACGGTAGTGCCCGCGCAGACGCCAGCCGCCGAGGTCATGAAACTCAACCCGGACGGGGTGTTCCTGTCCAACGGCCCGGGCGACCCGGAGCCCTGTGATTACGCCATTGCCGCGATCCGCGACATCATCGCCACCGGGATCCCGGTATTCGGCATCTGCCTGGGGCACCAGCTGCTGTCACTGGCCAGTGGTGCGCAGACCGTGAAAATGAAGTTCGGTCACC
>DRQL01000033.1 GCA_011371465.1 Gammaproteobacteria bacterium
GAGTGATGCATTATTACAGGTCAGGGATTTGAGCGTCCGGATCGGTTCCGGCGAAAGCGCCATCCGCCCCGTGGATGCGGTCAGCTTTCATATCCGGCGCGGCGAGACCTTTGCGCTGCTGGGCGAATCGGGTTGCGGGAAATCCATGACGGCGCTGGCGCTGTTGCGGCTGTTGCCGCAGCCGGCCGGCGAGATCGTCGGTGGGTCCGTGCAGTTGCATGGCGAGGAACTGCTGTCCCTGCCGGAAACCGGCATGCGCAGCATACGTGGCGGACGCATCGCCATGATCTTCCAGGAACCGATGACCTCGCTGAACCCGGTGATGACCGTCGGCGCACAGATCGCCGAAAGCCTCGAACAGCACAAGGGGCTGCGGGGCAGCCAGGCGCAACGACGGGTGATTGAGTTACTGGATGATGTGGGCATCCCGGATGCGGCGCGCCGCTATGGCGAGTACCCGCACCAGCTGTCCGGCGGTATGAAACAGCGCGTCATGATCGCGATTGCGCTGGCCGGTGACCCGGAGCTGCTGATCGCTGATGAACCGACCACCGCACTGGATGTGACCATCCAGGCGCAGGTGCTGGACCTGATCCGGCGGCTGCAGGAAAAACGTGGTATGGCTGTACTGCTGATTACCCACGACCTGGGTGTGGTCTCGGAAATGGCGGATCGCATTGCCGTGATGTACGCCGGTCAGCTGGTGGAGCAGGCCCCGCGCAACCGGTTTTTCGGTCATGCGCAGCATCCCTACAGCGACAAACTGTTTGCCGCCCTGCCGGACAGCAGTAAACGCACACAACGGCTGACGGTCATACCGGGTACAGTGCCGCCGCTCAACCAGACCTTTCATGGCTGCCGTTTTGCCGATCGCTGCGAGCGCGCCTGGGATACCTGCAGGAGTCAGGTGCCGGGCTGGTTCGATACCGGTGTGGAACAGGGCGTGCGCTGTCATCTCGCCGATGCAACGCTGACGCCTGCGGTGCCGCAGGGAGCTGCCGGTAGCGATGAACCGGGGCAGGCTGTCCAGGCCGGTGGCGCAGGGAAGGAGACCTTGCTGAAAGTCGATGATCTGAAAGTGCACTTCCCCATCCATAGGGGATTCTTCAAGCGGGTCGTTGGCCAGGTGCGTGCCGTCGACGGTGTCAGCCTGTCGATCAACGAAGGGCAGACCCTGGCACTGGTGGGCGAGTCCGGCTGCGGCAAGACCACCGTGGGCAAGGGGATCCTGCAACTGCTGAATACCACGGCCGGCAGCATACGCTTCGATTCCGTCGAACTGACGCAGCTGCGCGGCGAAGCGCTGCGCAGCCGGCGCTCCGATTTCCAGATCATCTTCCAGGACCCGTATTCCTCCATGAATCCGCGCATGCGTATCGTGGACATCATCGAAGAAGGCATGATCGCCCAGCGCATCGGCAGCAACGCGCAGCAGCGCCGGCAGCGCGCCCAGGAGCTGTTGCGCCAGGTCGGGCTGCGGCCCGAGCACATCCACCGCTACCCGCACGAATTCTCCGGTGGCCAGCGCCAGCGCATCTGTATTGCGCGGGCCCTGGCCGTGGACCCGAAGCTGATCGTCTGCGATGAGCCTACCAGCGCGCTGGATGTCTCGGTACAGGCGCAGATCCTCAACCTGCTGCGTGACCTGCAACGCAAACTGGACCTGTCCTTTCTGTTCATCACCCACGACCTGTCCGTCGTTTCCTATATCGCCGACCGGGTAGCGGTCATGTACCTGGGGCGCATCGTGGAAGAAGGCGAGGTCAGCGAGGTGCTGGAGGATCCCGCGCATCCCTATACCCGGGCCTTGCTGTCCGCCGTGCCGCAGGTCAACCTTGAAGACCGGCGTGAAAAGATCCGGCTGGAAGGTGATTTACCGTCGCCGTCAAACCCGCCGCAAGGCTGCCATTTCCACCCGCGCTGTCCACAGGCCCTGCCTGAATGCGCCGTGCACTATCCACCGGTTACACACCCGTCTGCGACCCGCATGGTGCGCTGTCACCTGGCGTCTGATACCGTCGCTGAACGCGCATGAGCCGGGCAACAAAAACGCTGTACCTGGTGCGCCACGCCAAATCGTCCTGGGGTGAACCCGGACTCGCGGACCGGGAGCGGCCGCTGAACAAACGCGGCGCCAGTGATTGCCAGGAGATGGGGCAGCGGTTGCAGCGGCGTGGCTGGATCCCTGAACGGCTGTTTTCCAGCCCCGCCCGGCGGGCCATCGATACGGCGCACTGTATCGCGCGGCAGTTACCGTACCCGGAGGCGGAGATTGTCGTGGAGGAAACCATGTACTGCGCCGGTGCCGCCGCCCTGAATGCGGTTCTGCAACGGGTCGACGAGCACCTTGCCAGCGTGATGCTGGTCGCGCACAACCCCGATATGACCGAACTGGTGAACCTGCTGTGCGGAGCCGTGATCGACGATATGCCGACCTGTGCTGTTGCCGTGGTCCGGCTCGACACCGACTACTGGCTGGAAGCCGGCGCCGGTGCCGGCGAACTGACCGATTACGATTTCCCGAAAAATACCGGTAGCTGAATCCGCGCTACCCGGGCCGCCCGGCGCTTCGGAAGTGTGCCGGGCAGCCCCGTGAAGTGAACCATGATCGTGGCCGGAAACGCCTGCAATCCGTAGCGCATGTCAGGGAATTCCGTTGACGGCATCGTGTTAGACTGCCGGAACTTTTTTTCAAGGGCAGGCAACCATGAACAGTACATCCTTTCATCCCCCGGTTCGCACCCTCATGGGGCCAGGACCATCCGACGTAAACCCGCGCATCCTGGAGGCCATGTCACGCCCGACCATCGGGCACCTGGACCCGGCGTTTGTCGGCATGATGGACGACATGAAGGGGCTGCTGCGTTATGCCTTCCAGACCGAACATGAACTGACCATGCCGGTCTCGGCACCGGGATCAGCCGGGATGGAGACCTGTTTTGTCAACCTCGTCGAGGCGGGTGACAAGGTGGTGGTGTGCCAGAACGGCGTGTTTGGCGGCCGCATGAAAGAAAACGTCGAACGCTGTGGAGCGACGCCTGTCATGGTCGAGGACGAATGGGGCCGGGCGGTCGACTGCAACAAGGTGGAGGAAGCGCTGAAAGCCAACCCGGATGCAAAGGTACTGGCCTTTGTGCACGCTGAAACTTCCACCGGCGCCCTGTCCGATGCAAAAACACTGGCGGAAATCGCGCACGCGCACGATTGCCTGATCATTGCCGACTGCGTTACCTCGCTGGGCGGATCACCGTTGAAGGTATCGGAATGGGACCTGGACGCCGTGTACTCCGGCAGCCAGAAGTGCCTGTCCTGCACGCCGGGCCTGTCACCGGTCACCTTCAGCGAGCGCGCTGTCGAAGTGATCAGGGGACGTAAAAGCAAGGTGCAAAGCTGGTTCCTGGACCTGAACCTGGTGCTCGGCTACTGGGGCGGCGGGGGCAAGCGTGCCTACCATCACACTGCGCCGATCAATGCCCTGTATGGTTTGCACGAAGCGCTGGTGCTGCTGCAGGAGGAAGGCATCGAAGCGGCCTGGCAGCGACACAGCTTTAATCACAGCGCGCTGCGCGCCGGCATTGAGGCCATGGGGCTGTCCTTTGTGGTCGATGAGGCAGACCGCTTGCCGCAGCTGAATTCAGTAACGATTCCGGACGGGGTCGACGATGCGACGGTGCGTGCCCGGCTGTTGCAGGAATACAGCCTCGAGATCGGTGCGGGACTGGGGCCGATGGCCGGCAGGATCTGGCGTATCGGCCTGATGGGTTTTGCCAGTAACCAGCGCAATGTGCTGCTGTGCCTGGGGGCGCTGGATGCCGTGCTGGCGGATATGGGTGCGCCGACTACTGCGGGTGTGGCGGTCGAAGCGGCGATGAAGGTGTACGCGCAGGGTTGACGGTGACGGCGAGGCGTAAAAAAGGGGGCTGATGCCCCCTTTTTACGCAACGGGTTGCCGCTTACTCCGGCTGTTCCTCGTGGTTGGCTTCACTGGCCGGTTCGTCTTTCTTTTCTTCCGCAGGTTTGGGTGCCGCTTCAGCAGATTCAGCCGGCGCGGCAGATTCGGCTGGCGCAGCCGGTGTGTTCATGACGATCTTTGCGCCTTCCCGCAGTCCGCTGATGTACTGTTGCACACGCTGCTTCTGCATAAAGGCCTGCAGCTGCGGTTTTACCTGTTCAAAGGAGGGCGGGGTGGCGGTACGCGAGTCGTCGAGGATAATGATGTGCCAGCCGAACTGGGTCTTGACCGGTTCTTTGGTGTAGCTGCCTTTTTCCAGTTTTGCGGCGGCTTCAGAGAACGGGGCGACCATCTGCTTGGGCGAGAACCAGCCCAGCTCGCCGCCGCTCTTGCCGGACGGTCCGGTGGAGTTGGCTTTGGCCAGTTCGGAGAAGTCAGCGCCATTGTCCAGCTCTTTAATCAGCTTTTTGGCCGTTTCCTCGTCATCGACCAGGATATGCCGTGCCTTGTACTCATTGCCTTTCGGCACCTGCTCGTCATAGAGCTTTTTGAGTTCTTCGTCGGTGATCGGGTGATCCGACAGGTACTGTTGTATGGCAGCCGAGGCCAGTACCGCACGTTTCTGTTGTTCAACCTGCAGCTGGAGTCTGGTGTCCTTGCCCAGGCCTTTCTTTTCTGCGCTCTGGCGCGCCAGTTCCAGGTTGATGACCTCGTTCAGGATGGTCTCACGGTTCATGGCGGCCGGGTTGCCGGGTGCGCGGGCCTGCATCTGCTGTTGATACAGCGTGAATACGGCTTCGGTAATCGGCGCACCGTTTACCGTCGCCAGCACCGGGCTGGTGTCATTGACCGTGGCAGCAGCGGCTGACGGCTGGGCGTTCTGTGAAGCGGTCGGCCGCTGGTCACAGGCGGCAAGCAGTCCGCTGAGTGCCAGGGCAAGGCTGAGATAACGTAGTTTCATGATGTCTTCCTTAATCTACGGGGTTGATGTGAATCAGGTGCCTGTCTCCCCAGGCGTGGATGCCTTGATGCTCAAGGCGTGAATTTCGCTGTGCATGATGTCGTCCAGTGCAGCAAAGATCATGCGGTGGCGCTGGATTGAGTTCTTGTCCGCAAACGCAGCGGAAACGATCTCGACCACGAAGTGCCCGGCGCCACCGGCGCTGGCGTGTCCGGCGTGTTTTGCGCTTTCGTCGATGATTTCCAGGGCGTCGGGTGCAAAGGCCCGGTTGAGGCGCTCGCGGATCATGGCAATACGTTCTGTGCTCATCAGGGCAATACTTTTTTGAAAGGTTTAACGGTTACGCTGGCATAGACGCCCGCGGCGACATAGGGGTCGGCATTCGCCCATTCCTGCGCGTCCTGCAGCGAATCGAATTCCGCCACGACCAGGCTGCCGCTAAAGCCGTCAGGCCCCGGGTCCTCGCAGTCGATGGCCGGGTGCGGACCGGCCAGCACCAGGCGCCCCTCGTCACGCAGTTGTTGCAGGCGTTTGACGTGTTCGGGGCGGGCCGCCAGCCGCTGCTCGAGTGTGCCAGGATGGTCCTGGCTGATAAAGGCGTACAGCATCAGGATTCTTCTTCGGCTTCGACTTTTTCGTGATCCTGGATATAGCGGCTGAGGTAAAAAGCCTGGCCGATGACAAACGCGAAGGTGATGCCGAGCATCCCGAACAGCTTGAAATTGACCCAGGCTTCTTCCGAATAGGTGAAGGCTACGTACAGGTTGAGCAGGCCGATGCCGGCGAAAAAGGTCACCCACATCCAGCTCAGTCGCAGCCATACCGGGCGCGGTGCCTGGATGGCGTGGCTCATCATGCGTTCTACCAGCGGCTTGTCACCGATCCAGTGGCTGCCCAGGAACACGACCGCGAACAGCCAGTTGATCACGGTCGGCTTCCACTTGATAAAGACGGGGTCGTGCAGCACCAGGGTCAGCCCGCCGAACACCAGCAGCAGTCCGAGGGTGACCAGGTGCATTTTCTCGAAACGGCGGTGTTTGACCCAGAACGCA
>DRQL01000034.1 GCA_011371465.1 Gammaproteobacteria bacterium
GAGCGACCGAGAAACAGGTAGCCGCCATCGACCAGGCTGTCCGCATAACGCTCGAACAGTTTACGCCGGGTGGAACGGTCGAAATAGATCATTACATGACGGCAGAAAATCAGGTCAAACGGGCCCTGCTCAGGCCACTCATGCATCAGGTTGAGCCGCCGGAATTCGACCAGTTGCTTCAGCCCGGGCTCCACCTCATAGCGGCACCGGTCGCGGCTACCCGTGCGCCGGAACCATTTCCGGGTACGGGCAGACGACAGGTCGGCAATACGCTCCTGGGTATAGTGGCCCCGCTGCGCCTTTGCCACAACACTGGAATCCAGGTCGGTAGCCAGTATCTGTACATTCAGCCGGTCGCGGCAGGGCATGCATTCTCCTGCCACCATCGCGATCGAGTACGGTTCCTCCCCCGATGAACACCCCGCCGACCAGATACGGTACACCTGCCCGGACCGCGCGCGGGCTGCTGCTTCAGGCAGCACCTTTTCCGCCAGGTAATCGAACTGATGCGGGTCGCGGAAAAAACCGGTCAGGTTGGTGGTCAGCGCGTTGATAAAGTGCACGGTTTCCGCCTTTCCCTGCGCACTCCCGAGCAATGCCAGGTAGGCGGAGAAGCGGTCCAGCCGACAGGCCCGCAAACGCCGGACCAAACGGGCGTACACCAGTTCACGCTTGCCGGCATCGAGAGAAATCCCCGCCACCGTGTGCAGCAGTTCACGCACCGCCTCGAAATCAGCCTGTGTATAGAGGTACTCGTAATGCAACTGGATCAGCCTGTGCCGCCCCCTGTACTCCCTGATGCCGTTATACAGCCCTGCGGCCCTGTTTAGCAAAACAGGCAGCGGCACGTCGTACGGAAAATACCCGCCACTGCCGGAACTCCCGCTTCTGTATGTATAATTGCCTTTTTCGATAACCTGCAGCGAGGGAATATGGCCCAGTACGTCTACACCATGAACCAGGTCGGCAAGGTAGTACCCCCCAAGCGTGAAATCCTGCGCGATATCTCCCTGTCCTTTTTCCCCGGTGCCAAGATCGGCGTGCTGGGCCTGAACGGGTCCGGCAAATCGACCCTGCTGCGCATCATGGCCGGCATCGATACCGAGATCAACGGCGAAGCACGACCGCAGAAAGGCATCAAGGTCGGTTACCTGCCACAGGAACCGCAACTGGACGAAAGCAAGGACGTGCGCGGCAATGTCGAAGAAGCCCTGTCCGATATCACCGCTGCGCAGGCGCGCCTGGATGAAGTCTATGCGGCCTATGCCGAACCGGATGCCGACTTCGACGCACTGGCCGCCGAGCAGGCCAAACTGGAGAACCTGCTGCAGGCCAGCGACGGGCACAACCTGGAACGCACGCTGGAAGTCGCCGCCGACGCGCTGCGCCTGCCACCCTGGGATGCCGACGTGAGCAAGCTGTCCGGTGGTGAAAAACGCCGCGTGGCCCTGTGCAAACTGCTGCTTTCCAAGCCCGATATGCTGCTGCTGGACGAACCCACCAACCACCTCGACGCCGAAAGCGTTGCCTGGCTGGAACGGTTCCTCCACGAATACCCGGGCACAGTGGTCGCGGTTACCCATGACCGCTATTTCCTCGACAATGTCGCCGGCTGGATACTGGAACTCGACCGCGGCCACGGCATCCCCTGGGAGGGCAACTATTCTTCCTGGCTGGAACAGAAGGAAGCCCGCCTGGAGCAGGAAGAACGCAGCGAAAGCACGCGCCAGAAAGCCATGAAAGCTGAACTGGAGTGGGTGCGCAGCAACCCCAAAGGGCGTCACGCCAAGAGCAAGGCACGCCTGGCACGTTTTGAAGAACTGGCTTCGCAGGAAGTACAGAAACGTAATGAAACCAAGGCACTGTACATACCGCCGGGGCCGCGCCTCGGCAACCTGGTGATCGAGGCCAAAAATGTCAAAAAAGGCTTCGGCGATCGTTTGCTGGTGGATGGCCTGAGCTTCAACCTGCCGCAGGGCGGCATCGTCGGCATCATCGGCCCCAACGGTGCGGGCAAGACCACCCTGTTTCGCATGCTCACCGGCAGCGAACCCGTCGATGACGGTGAACTGCGCATAGGGGATACCGTACAGATCGCCTGCGTCGACCAGAGCCGCGACGCCCTGGATGACAACAAAACGGTGTGGGAGGAAATTTCCGACGGCCAGGACATCATCACGGTCGGCAAATACGAGGTCAATTCACGCGCCTATGTGTCACGCTTCAATTTCAACGGTACCGAACAGCAGAAACGCGTCGGCGACCTGTCCGGGGGGGAACGCAACCGGGTCCACCTGGCCAAACTGCTGAGAAGCGGCGGCAACCTGTTACTGCTGGACGAACCCACCAATGACCTGGACGTGGAAACCCTGCGCGCGCTGGAAGAAGCGCTGCTCGATTTCCCCGGCTGCGCGGTCGTCATTTCACATGACCGCTGGTTCCTGGACCGCATTGCCACCCATATCCTTGCCTTCGAGGGTGACAGCCAGGTGGTCTGGTTCGAGGGCAACTATGCAGACTACGAAGCGGACCGCAAACGGCGCCTGGGCGAAGCCGCCGACCAGCCACACCGCATCAAGTACAAACGCCTGCATTAACAACCACTGCAGGAGCGGTCTCCTGACCGCGATAACCGACCGTCACCCCGGACCGGCATCATTTGTTATGCAGGTAAAGCTCGTCATCGAAACTGCACACCCACGCCGGCCGTAGCGCCACCAGTGCCGTCATCAACATGCCGTTCAGAAATGCCTCGGCGAAAAACACCATGGGAAGATACGGGTAGTACTGGTAACGCAACCAGCCGGCGCTGCTGATATCGCTGGCCAGCATCACCCCGGCGCCGGCCAGGCCATACAACAGCACCGACAGCCCCGCCGCCAGGAAAGCATTGACGTACACGTACACAAAGAAGTTGTGTGGCAGGCGACGCTGCGCAAAATACAGCAGTACGCTGGTCACCAGCACAGGAATACCCCCCATCAACAGCGCATTGAGGCCCAGCGCAGCAAAACTTTCCCCGGCGTACAGCGCACCTCCCGCCAGCACCAGCGCCACCGCCAGTAACGCAAGCGGCCAGCCAAACATCAGCGTTACCGCGGTCACACCCAGCAGGTGAAAGTTCAGCGCGGGCAATACACCGGCACGGGTATTCCATAACAGCAGCAGTGCGACACAACTGGCAAAAAACAGGTGCGAAAACCGGTTGATCCGCAAACGTGCCAGCGGCGCGCGCCTGACCGTAACCAGAAAAAGCGCCGCGAACAGCACATTCGTCAGCCATAGCAAACCGGTCGGCATCAGTTCAGCGGGAAAATCCATCACACGCCCCCTTCAATCTGCGCCCGGTTGTTTTCAAGTTCACGAACCAGGAAGTCCCTGAAAATACGCACCCGGGCCGTAGTACGGAGATCCACGTGCGACAGCACCCAGAGTCCCCAGCCCGGCTCCACGTACTGTGCCGGAATCCTGCGCAGTGAAGGGACATGATCGCAGAATACACAGGGCATCTGTGCCATGCCCAGGCCCGTTTCTGCCATGCGCAACATCAGGCCGAGTTCAGTGGTCCGGTAGACACGGCGGGTATTGGGGAAATTTTTTTCAATCCAGGCCGGCCGGGTATGGCCATCGCCGACCCAGGTGATACAGGGCACGCTGCCATCGTCCGGTGCGGCCTGTAGCTGTCGGACGATTTTCTCGCTGGCATACACAGCGTAGCCAAGGCGTGCAACGCGTTTACCGATCAGGTTCGGGGGCGGCTCATCCGTGGTCCGCAGGGCAATATCCGCTTCACGTGCGGCGAGGTTCAGTTCATCACGGGTTGCGATCAGCTCGAGGTCGATGTCCGGGTAGCGGCTCACAAAGGCCTGGATAACCGGCATGATCAGGTGCTGGGTGCAGACATCGGCAACGGTAACCCTCAACAGGCCGCTCAGTTCCTGGCTGTCCGCCAGCACCTGGCGCTCGAAGGCATTGGCATCGTCATCCATTTTTTCTGCAGCGTCTATCAGGCGCTCACCGATGCCGGTAATCAGCCACTGTTTGCCCGAGCGCTCGAACAGGTGTGTGCCCAGGTTTTCCTCCAGCGCGGCGATACGCCGCGACACGGTGGTCTGGTTGACCCCCATACGCCGCGCCGCCCTGCTTACCGAGCCGGAGCGCACCACCTGCAGAAAATACCGGACATGATCCCAGTCCATCATATGCAAATATGCACCTTAACAATGCATAAACGGTTGTATAAATGCGTTATCGCTCATCGTAGCATGAAGTCCTGCCGAATGTGCAGCCCATCCTTCTCCTGCCACCAGATAAGGAACCAAACCATGAAACTGAAGAAAATTCACTACGAAATGCCGATACGCGTCACACGCGAGGTGCTCTGGAAAGTCCTGCTCCAGTACGGTGACGTATCCGCATTCCATGCCGGGGTCGCCCGCTCTTTCCACGTAGAAGGCAGCCGTAACGAAGCCTCGATCGGCTGCGAACGGGTTTGCCAGATTGTCGATCTCGGGCTGCACATTACACTCAAGGAGCGCATCGTGGAACTCGTCGAAGGCAGCTCCTACAAGTACGAGGTATACGAGTGGAAAAACTTCCCCCTGCGAGAAATGTACTTCGAGTTCAGGATATCGGGTTCTACGGCAACGCATACCATCCTGGAAATCAACATCGACTACCAGGCGAAGCCCGCATTCCTGACGCCGCTGATGGCGGGAAAAATGAAGCGACTGGCACGGGACGTCCTGCTTGGCTACAAGCACTATGCTGAAACCGGCGAAACCAGGGTGCCCATCGGCAAGCTGAAAGCAATGTACGGGAGCCATCCTTCGGCGGAAGTACAGGTTGTCTGATCCGTCTGTACCCAGACGGCCTGCTTGCGAAATCCGGGAACGCCATGTGCACGTTCCGGTTCCACACGCTGCGGGATCGACCGGCGCCCTGTCAGGATATGCAGCCTTCCCGCACGGCGGAGCCTGCCCTGCGCCTGCGGCCGGCCTGTATCCTGCTAGCCAGCAGTGCAGCGAGCAGCACGCCGTACACCAGCGGCTCAAGCACATCGGCCTTTACCAGCCACCAGAAATGCAACACGCCCAGTGCCGGGATGACGTACGCCAGCCGGTGCAGGCGCTTCCAGCCCCGGCCGAGCCGACGCACCATGTAGCGGTTGGAAGTAGCCGCCAGCGGCAGCAACAGCACAAAGGCCAGCATTCCCACGGTGATGAAGGGACGGTCCAGCACGTCCAGCCAGATCTCGCCCCAGTCGAAGAACTGGTCCAGCCACAGGTAGGTCAACAGGTGGAGAGTGGCGTAGAAAAAAGCATACAGGCCCAGCATGCGACGCATACGAATGGCCCAGCCCCAGCCGAAGTAGCGCCTGAGCGGGGTTGCCAGCAGGGTGATCAGCAGGAAGCGCAGGGTCCATGCCCCCGTACTGTCGGCAACCTCATCGATCGGGTTGGCACCCAGCAGACCGGCATACAGCTGCCAGCCCAGCACCATGAGCGGTGACAGGCAGAGTAAAAACACCGCAGGTTTCAACCACTCGTTCCGCATATTAAAAATACTTCTTCAGGTCCATGCCCGTGTACAGCGAGGCCACCTGCTCCCCGTAGCCGTTAAACATCAGCGTCTTTCGTTTCAGGAATTCGCCGATGCGCCGTTCCCGTTTCTGGCTCCAGCGCGGGTGCGACACGTTCGGGTTGACGTTGGAATAGAAACCGTATTCCCGCGGCGCGGCCCTGGTCCACGAACTGGTCGGCTGCGTTTCGCGAAAGCGTATTTTCACAATGGACTTGATGCTCTTGAAACCGTATTTCCAGGGTACCACCAGCCGCAGCGGCGCACCGTTCTGGTTCGGCAGTTCCTTGCCGTACAGGCCGACCGCAACCAGTGTCAGCGGGTGCATGGCCTCGTCCATGCGCAGGCCTTCCCGGTAGGGCCAGTCCAGCACCCGGCGACGCTGACCGGGCATCTGCTTTTTGTCGTACAGGGTCTCGAATTCCACGTACTTCGCCTTCGAGGTGGGCTGAAAGCGTTTGATCAGGTCGGCCAGCGGAAAACCGACCCAGGGAATCACCATTGACCAGCCTTCCACACAGCGCAGGCGATAGATGCGTTCCTCCAGCGCGTGCGGCCGGAGGATGTCTTCCAGCGTGCAGGTCGCCGGCTTTTCCACTTCCCCCGTGACCGTAACCGACCAGGGGTCCGTGACCAGCTTGTGCGCATGCCGCGCCGGGTCCGATTTATCGACACCGAACTCGTAGAAATTGTTGTAGCTGGTGATATCTTCGTACGACGTTTTTTCTTCGTCGGCACTGTACGGACCCGGTTTTACCCGGTCCAGCTCCAGCCGGGCCGATGCGTCCCGGCTCAGCAGTGAACCACCGATGGCCGCGCCGGCAATGGCGAGGCCGGACTGCAGAAACCGCCGCCGCTGGCGGTAGATTTCGTACGGGGTTACATCGGACTCACTCAGGTCCGTTGGGGTTTTTATCAGCACAATCCCGTCCTGCTCTGGTAAGAATATCGGACTGCACAGCCGACCCCGGGGTTCCCATCATCCAGGGAATTCCGGACCGTCTGCACCGTTCTGGAACCAGTATAGGGGATATCAGGCGCTGTTCATCACGAATTCATCACAACACGAAACCGGCTGCAGGAGCGGTCTCCTGACCGCGAAAACAATCTCAGGTCATCACACCGTAGGAGCGGCCTCCTGACCGCGATAGCACACCTCACCCTTCGCGCCGAAGGGCGGCGCTCCTACAGGGCCGATATCATTTCGAAGGCATTTACCGCATCATCACCATTCAACCCACGCGGCAGCGTGCATTGCGGAACATCCGCAACCAGGGGCCGTCTTCACCCCAGCTGTCGGGATGCCAGGAATTCTGCACACTGCGAAACACGCGCTCCGGGTGAGGCATCATGATGGTGAAGCGTCCGTCCTCCGTGGTCAGCCCGGTAATACCCAGCACCGAACCATTGGGATTGCACGGGTATTGCTCCGTTACCGCACCATAGTGGTCGATATAACGCAGCGCCACCGTACCCTGATCGAGCGCCTGCTGCGCGGCTTCTGGCGGATCGAATACGGCTCGACCCTCGCCGTGCGCCACTGCAATGGGCAACCTGGAACCGGCCATGCCGTCCAGCAGCAGCGAGGGCGACGGCAGCACTTCCACCAGCGAGTAGCGCGCCTCGAACTGTTCGGAAGCATTGCGCTCAAAACGTGGCCAGTGGGCGGCGCCGGGAATGATTTCCTTCAGACCTGACATCATCTGGCAACCGTTGCACACACCCAGCCCCCAGCTGTCCTGGCGTGCGAAGAACGCACTGAAGGCGTCACGCGCACCGGCATTGAAGAGAATGGACTTTGCCCAGCCCTGCCCGGCACCGAGCACGTCACCGTAGGAAAAACCGCCGCAGGCCACCAGACCGCTGAATTCGGCCAGGTCAGTGCGGCCGGCAATGACATCACTCATGTGCACATCACGGCAGGAAAACCCGGCGGCGTCAAAAGCTGCGGCCATTTCCAGCTGGCCGTTGACACCCTGCTCACGCAGGATCGCCACCAGGGGCCGTGCGCCGGTAGCAATCATGGGCGCAGCCGGGTTTTCGTCGGCATCAAACGTAAGCACCGGCTGTATCCCGGGATCACTGCTGTCCAGCAGGGCGGCAAACTCCTGCTCCGCGCAGTCCGGGTTGTCGCGCAAGGCCTGCATCTGGTAGCTGGTTTCCGCCCAGGCGCGCTGCAGGTCGGCACGTTTTTCGCTCAGCACCGGCTGGCGGGCGCAGGTGAACACCACCCGGTCATCGTCACGCAGGGTGCCAATGACATGACTGTGCCTGCCCAGACCGGATTCCCGCAGGGTTTCCAGCACCGTGTCGGTGTCACAGTGCCGCACCTGCACCACGGCGCCCAGTTCCTCACTGAACAATGCCGCGCACTGATCCGCGCCCAGGTCGTCCAGCTGCACTTCCAGGCCGCAGTGACCGGCGAAACTCATTTCACACAGCGTGGCGAACAGGCCGCCATCGGAACGGTCGTGGTACGCCAGCAGCAAACCGGCCTGGTTCAGGTCCTGAATGGCGGCAAAGAAGGCTTTCAGCGCATCCGGGTCATCCAGGTCGGGGGCATGATGACCCACCTGTTTGTAGACCTGGGCCAGCGCTGACCCGGCAAGCCGGTTGTGACCCTTGCCCAGGTCGATGAGTAACAGGTCCGTGTCTCCACAATCGGTGCGCAACTGCGGGGTCAACGTCCTGCGCACATCGCTAACGGGCGCAAACGCGGTAATGATGACGGACAGCAGCCCGGTTACCGAACGGTCTTCACCGTTTTCCTGCCACACCGTTTTCATCGACAGCGAGTCCTTGCCAACCGGGATGGCAATGCCCAGCCGTGGACAGAGTTCTGCCCCCACCGCGCGCACGGTATCGAACAGGCCGGCGTCTTCACCGGGGTGACCGGCGGGTGCCATCCAGTTCGCCGACAGGCGTATGTCGGACAGCGCACGAATAGACGCCGCCGCCATATTGGTAATCGCTTCGGCTACCGCCATGCGTCCCGACGCCGCCGGTTCCACCAGTGCCAGCGGGGGACGTTCGCCCATGGCCATGGCTTCGCCCTGGTATCCCTGGTAGTCCGCACAGGTAACCGCCACATCCGCCACCGGCACCTGCCAGGGCCCGACCATCTGGTCGCGGGTGACCTGGCCGGTGATGGAACGGTCCCCGATCGTGATCAGGAACTGCTTGCTGGCAACACTCGGCAGACGCAGAACCCGGTAGGCCATTTCCGCCAGGTCGGACGGCAGCACCAGTTCCGGTTTGCTGAACGTGCGATGGTGCACGTCGCGCAGCATCTTCGGCGGTTTGCCCAGCAGCAGTGACATGGGCAGGTCGACAGGAGTGTTATCGAAGTAGCCGTCGCCCAGCACCAGTCGCTGCTCTTCGGTCGCTTCTCCCAGCACTTCAAACGGGCAGCGTTCGCGTTCGCACAGGGCCTGAAACTCATCCATGCGCTCGGCCGGCACCGCCAGCACATAGCGCTCCTGGGATTCATTACACCAGATCTGCATGGGTGACATGCCGGGTTCGTCGTTGGGTATCGCGCGCAACTCGAAGGCACCGCCGCGCCCGGCGTCGTTGACCAGTTCCGGTACGGCATTGGAAAGACCGCCGGCGCCGACATCATGCAGGGACAGGATCGGGTTGTCGTCCCCCTTCTCCCAGCAGCGGTCGATGACTTCCTGGCAGCGGCGCTGCATCTCCGGGTTGCCGCGCTGTACCGAAGCAAAGTCCAGGTCTTCCGAACTGGCGCCACTGGACATCGAGGAAGCCGCACCACCGCCCAGGCCGATCAGCATGGCCGGACCGCCCAGCACGATGATCTGCGCGCCGGGCGGGATGTCCTGTTTGTCGATATGTTCCGCGCGGATGTTGCCGTAGCCGCCGGCAATCATGATGGGCTTGTGATAGCCGCGCACTTCTTCACCCGCGGGGCCCGGCACCCGTTCCTCGAAGGTGCGGAAATAGCCGCACAGGTTGGGGCGGCCGAACTCGTTATTGAAAGCCGCCGCGCC
>DRQL01000035.1 GCA_011371465.1 Gammaproteobacteria bacterium
AGGTGTTCCTGCTTCTGTTCGATGGTGTCCAGCACCGGTCCTTCGAAATCCAGGTCGGCCAGCAGTTCGGTGCCGAAGCGCACATGCCGCTGCAGCAGCGCCTGTTCCGCTTCGGTAAGCGGCTCCGTCTTGGTGAGGATTTCCCGGGGCACGAAAATCTTGCCCAGGTTGGCCAGGCTGGCGGCCAGGTCGAGGGTGCGCAGGTCCTCTTCACCGAGTTTCAGTTCGCGGCCGATGGCGTTGGCCACTTCGACCATGCGTGAAGAGTGGTTGGCCGAATGCGGATCGTGCAGGTCGACGACGTGCATCAGGGCGCCCACCAGCTTGCGCAGCAGCCGGGTGTGCTGCTGCTGCACCCGCTGGAACTCGGTGATGTCCTGCATCACCAGCAGGATGGCGTTGTCACGTTCGCCGACCTGGGCGACCGGCACCAGCGAACACTGCAGGGTGCGTTCGCCGCCGCCGATGCTCATGGTGCGGGTACAGTGCTGGGGGTGACCGTCCTGCTGTAACTGTTCGATCGACGCAGACAGGGGTTGTGCGTTGGCGGGGCCGATGACGGCCGCCAGCGAGTTGCCCGTCAGTTCGCCTTCCTGCGTACCGGTAACCCCGGCCAGACGCGCGTTAGCGAACAGTACCTTCTGCTGCTTGTCCAGCAGTACCACGTAGGCTTCTACATGATCGGTCACCGCGTGCAACAGTTCGGTCTGTTTCTGCAGGGCAATGGTCTTGTCGCGCAGTTCGGCAGCGTTCTGCATGGCGCGTACGCTGCTGCCGTGACGCCAGGCGGCCACCAGCGTGGCCGCGATAAAGAACAGCAGCAGCGAGAATGCCGTGATCAGGAACTGCCGGTGCCGGTTGGATTCCTGCAGTGCCTGCGCCGCATCGACCTCCTGTACCAGTACCCAGGGCACCGAACGCAGTGCGCGGCTGGTCGCCAGCACCTCGCGTCCCTGGTAATTATGGAACGCGCCGAACGAGCCCGGCCGATGCACCGCGGCGGCGGCCGCGAGTCCGCTGCGGTCCAGCGGCAGCGATTTGCGGGTCGGCGTGCCGCCGCCACGGGTCGGTGACAGGTAGACGACCTGGTTGTCCTCCTCCCGTACCAGCAGGGTTTCATCGCTGTCGGTCATGGGCACGCCGCCGGTCAACAGCGGGTAGAGGGTCTGTGCCATGTTGTGGACCCCGAACACGACACCGCCGTACGTCCGGTGCTCCTGTGCGCCAAGCACCACCGGGACCGGGACCGCGATACCCAGCAGCACACGTTCGTGTGAATCCAGTACCAGTTTACTGAATGCCGGTTTGCCGCTGCTGAGTGCGGTGTCGATCGCCGCCTGGAAGGCATTGCCCGTTTCCGGCATGCCGGTGGTCGCCACCACCAGGCGCTGTCCGGTGTCCAGCAGCGCCAGGCCGGTACCCAGGTGCTGCGGCAGGTTGGCGGGGATTTCCTGCGCCTGCTGCGTGTCGGTAAAGCCGTAGCGGGTGGCGCTGGCCAGCAGCAGGTTGCGCAGGTAGCTGAGCTGGGCGGGTTCGGTGCCCGCGTCGCTGTCCGCGTCTTCCCGTTGCGACAATTGCCACAGGTACAGCTGCAGCGAGGCGTTGTTGGCCAGCTCATCCAGCGCCTGCACCTGCTCGCCCAGCCAGTTTTCGATGGCCGTGACCCGGGTTTCGGCGACCAGCCCCAGGCGGATGGACCAGTCATCCAGGTCGCGCTGGCGTTCCTTCTGCACATAGGCGTTGATCAGGAAAGCGCCGGCCGCCAGCAGGACCGCCAGCGCCACCAGCCCGGCGCGAACCGGTTTGCTCAGGGTATCGGGTGACATGCCGTGTCTGCTTACTCCGGGAGGTGTATCCACCAGTGCTGCTCGTTGATCGAGTATACGGGCGCATAGTGGACGATATCCCGGTGCGAGACCACCTGCTGAATCTGGTTGTCCAGGATCTTGATATCGTGCTGGGACGCTACCGCCAGCACCGCGTGCGGAATGCGCAGGTTGGTGTCCTGCAGCACCACGATACGCAAGTCCTCTTCAGGGTAGCCCAGCCAGCGCAGCGAAAACAGCTTGGTGATGGCGTAATCCTCGCAATCTCCGTTGTTGTACAGGAACTCGCGCGCTACCGCCCAGTAGTCCTCGAGCCCGTAATTGTCGATATCGAGGACATAATCGCGGCTGTTCGCGTAGCGGTTGACCGCGTTCAGCTGCTCCGGACCCGGTAATTTTCGCAGGGTGGCCAGAAAAGCCAGCCAGTTGCGCAGGTGGCAGCTGTTGAGGTGCTTTTCACTGCAATCGCCCTCCGGTATATCGATGCGCAAATGACGTTCAAGTGCTTGAATCCACTGGTTAAATACCTGTGTATCCGATTGCTCCACCTGCTGGTAGCCGAACAGGTCGGCGGGGAAGGCCAGGAGGCTGGTGGGCAGCAAAAACAGGACAAGAAACAGCGAAAAAGTCGGATATTTTGAACAGGTATTCAATTGTGTTTATGTGTCCAGTCTTTTAGTATGCAGCCAGCCGGGAAGCGCAGACAGCGCATAACAAAAATCAAGTGGTACAAAACTAACCGGGGACGAGTCATGGTTCAAGTAAAAACAAATCCAAAAACAAAACTATGGTACAGCATCCTGCTGGGTGCGGGGCTGCTTGCGGCAGGCGCGACACTGAGGGCGGCCGAAGAGCAACCGGACAGCCAGGCGCAAGCGGACAGCGAAGTGCTGTTCGAGGAAGGCATGGCGGCACTGGAAGATGACAAGCTGAAGTCAGCGATCCGGGCTTTCAGCAAAATACTCGACGTGGAGCCTGAACTGGACCGCGCCAAACTGGAGCTGGCGCTGGCCTACTACCGCACTATGCGCTACGAGAACGCGCAGAAGCTGGCCCAGGAGGTGCTGGACAACCCTGCCACGCCACCGGAAGTTCGTGTCACCGTGCTGGCTTTTCTCGCACAGGTCAAACGGGACGCGGAGCAGTTCCGGCAGAAAAACAATTTCTCATCCTTCGCGATGGCCGGCCTCATGCACGACTCCAACATCAATGTCGGGCCGACCAATGCCAATATCCGTATCGGTGACACACCGCTGTCGCTGACCCAGAATTCCCTGAAAAAGAGCGATAATGCCGGTGTCTACAACATCGGTGTCGATCACCTCTATCAAACCGGCAAGCATATCGATATAGGAGAGACCAGCAGTCTGCTGATGTGGCAGACCAGCGCCAGTGTCTACTACCGCGACTACAATCGCTTTAACGAGTTCGACCTGGGTATCGCCAGTCTGAAAACCGGGCCGGCCCTGTTGCTGCTGCGGCACTGGCGTGCCTCGCTGCAGGTGGGGACTGATTTCCTTACCCTGGATGATGAAGCCCTGGGCTGGTTTACTTCCGTCAATCCCTCCATCACCTGGCAATACCGGAACGGGGAAATCAACTGGGATGCCATCTACACACGCCGTTTCTACAACCGGAATGTCGATGAAGGCCGCAAGGGTGACTACCTGTCGACCGGTCTGACCGCGGGCCGCTATTACGACCGGCGCCGGGTGTCGGCAACCCTGGGCGGGCGGCTGATCAAGTTTCTTGCCAATGACGACGAGTTCGGTTACGGCGGTTTCCAGGTCAGTGTCGGTATCAGTTCTGTCACCTACCGCAATGGCTCGGTGTACGCGCGCCAGCGCTACGGGTATTACGACTATGAAGGGCGCGATCCGATAGGACAGAAGTCCAGGGAAGAAAACGAATACCGCAGTACGCTCGGCCTCAGTCACGAGTTCAACGAGCCGGAAGACCTCCTGAAAGGGTGGGTGGCCAACCTGTTCTGGGAACGGACCCAGAACGACTCGAACATTGGCAAGCTGTACAGCTACACGCGTTACCAGGGCATGATCTCTTTATCGCGTAATTTCTGATTCGCGACAGGCGGATACCGGCTGTTTTCAGGCAGATGAGCGTCGAAAAAGTTTACGCGGTAGTGTGACGCAGTTCTCAATTCGGTTAAGCCGGTAACTTGCTGAATAGCAATGCGCAATGGCCGGAAAGTGCAAAATGGCCGGGTGGAACAGCTGACGGAATTATTTACAGGTCAGGCTTGCGGATTCGTCTGCAGCGCCCGGAAATTACGGTAACGTAATGATACTATTAAAAATATTGGTTTGGGCATAATCATTGCTTCAGGTTAGACTGATTCAGCGTGTGCAGAACAGGTAGTTATGAAAAATTCAAACAAGATTACACCCGTACTACGACCGGTTGCACTGGGGCTGGCGCTTGCGCTGGCTGCGGGGCAGTGCTGGGCAACGCAACAGAAAAAAGAAGAGGATTCCGTGTACCAGTGGGGGCGCTGGTCGGTACTGAGTCCGGCTGCAGGCGGTACCACGTACCAGGCGTCCGTGACGCCGGATGCGGCCAACAATGCGCGGCCGAGTGACGCGGATGAGTTTCAGCCGAAAATCGTCGGCACAGGCCCGGAACCGCCACCGGCGG
>DRQL01000036.1 GCA_011371465.1 Gammaproteobacteria bacterium
GCGGCGGTGCAGGTGGGGCAGGTTGATTGACACAAACCGGTCGTGGATTTCCGCGGCGATCAGGCGTCCGGCGGTGGGGCCGGACATGCGCAGGCGCAGGTGGCCGAAGGGGATGGCGTACTTCAGCCCCTCGCGGTCGACGATGTAATTACCGGGGTAGACGGTGCGCGCCGGTGTCCGTTCGCGAAAGCCCTGGTCGAAGCAAAACACCGTTTTGCGAAACAGGTGTTCGCCGAAGAAAAAGGCGTTGATCCGTC
Organism: Gammaproteobacteria bacterium; assembly: GCA_011371465.1. GTDB lineage: Bacteria > Pseudomonadota > Gammaproteobacteria > DSM-19610 > DSM-19610 > Thiogranum. Next base: position 258 of record DRQL01000036.1, read on the forward strand.
GGGCAAAATCACGCAGGCAGGCACTGTGGTCGTGTTCCCCTCGCAGCGGGCAGCGGTAGGGGAAGGTGGCCGGGTTGTTTTCAAAGCCGAACAGGCCAGCCATGTCGTGGTAGATGGCGCTGGATGAGCCTGTCGCCGACGAGTGCCGTGACCGGCCGTGAAAGCGGCACGCCCGGTCGCCGGTCGATGGTGCCAGCTCCGTGAGGAAGGCCGTGACGTCATCGAGAAAATTCGCGGCCATCACCGCCGGGGAAACCGGCGGGTCACCCACCATCTTGCCGGTGAGCAGGCGGATATCGCTGCTGCGGAAGGCCTTGTCGATGTAGTAGAAGTAGTTGAGTGCGTACACGCCCTGTTCGCCGTCACCGGTATCCCGATTCACGCAAAAGGATTCGTCACTGTCGACAAAGTAATACAGCGTGCGGTGCCGGTCTTCGGTGAGTTGCAGGCACTTCAGGTAACTGAGGTTGCGGTTGGCGGCCTGGCCCTTGAGGTAAAAGCGGTCCGCGGGCCGGGTGGTCAGCATCGTACCCAGTATCTTCCGGTCACCTTCCGGGATGGATTGCAGCAGCTGGTATTGCTCGTCCTGCCCGAAGTGGGTGACCTGCAACCCCCTGCGCCGGTAGGCTTCCACCAGTTCGATATGCCGGCGGATGTGGTCCGGTTCCCGGCTGTCCTCGGCGATGATGACCCGGATGCGCTGGTACACGCCCGACGCCTTGCCGCCATACCCGAAGCACTCGCAAAGCTGGTAGATGCTTTCCAGGCAGGCGCGCAGGTGGGCAGGCCGGTCGGCGACCGGGATGCTCAGTATAAAGTGACAGCGCTCGTCGACGATGGCACCGGTGCCGGCGGCTTTGCGGATCAGCGCATCCTGTTCGCGGAACAGCGCCTGGTAACAGTCCAGCAGGGGTTCAAAATCCACCTGGCCGGACCACAGGGCCTGTTCCAGCAGGGGGTAACACTGTTCATAGCGTTCGATGCAGGAGGCCGGATCATCGCTCGCCACCGGACTGTCGATGCGGGCCAGTGCGGGGATGAGGTCCCGGTAGCGTGCCAGGCAATCCCGCAGGCGCGTGGTATCGGCGTCGCTCATGCGCCGCTAACGCCGGGAGGAGTAATTCGGGTAGGCATCCTGGTCGATGATGATTTCCAGGAGGCGGATCCCCGTGTGAAAATCCATGTTGTCCGCCAGACCCGCAAGGTCCTGTTCGTTCTCGATACGCACGTGGTCGATGCCGAAGGATTGCGCCAGCGCTGCAAAATCCGGGTTGGTAAAATCGCAGTCGATGAAGCGGTCGTTATAGTGCTGGTGCTGGTTCTTCCGGATCAGCCCCATGGTGTCGTTGTTGAACAGCACGACCGTCAGCGGGAGGTGGTAATTGACCGCGGTCATGAGTTCCATGGCGCACATGTGGAAACCGCCGTCCCCGATCAGGGCGAATACCGGCCGGTCCGCCGTGCAGGCGGCACCGATCGCCGCCGGTATGGCATGGCCCAGAGACGAGATGCCGGTGTTGGGACAGAAGCGGTCCTTGCCGGATACCCGGTAGAAGTTCTGTGCGAACACAATGTTGTCATCGAACAGGATCAGACCGTCCGGGAACTGCTCCTCGAGCCAGCGGTAGAAAGCCTTCACATGATCGAACTGCTCGTTGAAGATGCGTTCGCCGGCCTGGTCAATGTCCTGCTGCGCCGTGTCGATAAACGCGGCCACATCGACCGGCGCTTTGGCCGGCAGCGGTTCCTGCCGTATGGCGGCATCCAGCGCGCGCAGCCAGGCGCCGAGGTCGGCCTGGATCGCCAGGTCGGCGCGAAACACTTTCTGCAGCTGCTGGACATGGTTGTCGACCTGGATGAGTTTCTTGCCAGCCAGCAGTTTCCGGTCCCAGACATAGCTGGTGCGTTCATTGAAGCCGGCACCCAGCACCAGCACCAGGTCGGCCTCCTGCTCGAGGTAGCGCAGGGCATAACCGCCGGAGGTGACGCCCAGGCTGCCCAGCGACAGCGCCGAGCGTTCGTCGATGGCGCCCTTGGCTTTCAGGCTGCTGGTTACGGGAATGTTAAGCCGGGTGCTGATGGAGTCCAGGGCTTCCCGGGCGCCGGCGCGGATGCAGCCGTAGCCGGCGATGATCAGCGGCCGCCGCGCCTCGCGCAGCAGCGCCAGGCTCCGGTCGATATGCTGGGGAGGGACGACCGGCTCGCTGCCCGGGCAGCCGAAGGTCACCTGGTCCAGCAGGGACTCGTCGACCAGCTCTTTCTGCACGTTATATGGGATGCTCAACACCACCGGTCCAGGCGTATCGCACAGCAGGTGCCTGGCCGCCTGGTTGAGCACAGCGGGCAGGTAGTCGGTGCGTTCGATCAGCTTGTGGTAGCGGGTGATGCCGGTAAACAGGGCCACCTGGTCCACGCTGCCCCCTTCACCGGAGCTTTCCTGCAGGCCGCCTTTCCCGAAAATGTGCGTAGGCGCCTCACCGGTGATGGCGATCACCGGCAGGTGGTCGGTATAGGCGCTGGCAATGCCGGTCACCAGGTTGGTCGCCCCCGGCCCGGCCGTGGTAATACAGGCGCCGACCCCGCCCGTGACCCGCGCGTGCCCGCCGGCCATGAACGCCGCGGCCTGCTCGTGCTTGACCAGCAGCGAGCGTATGGGGGAATCGTAGAGGCCGTCGTACACCGGCAGGATATGCGAGCCGGGGATGCCGAAAATGCATTCCACACCCAGCTGTTCCAGGAAGTGTACGAGGATCTGGCTGACCGGTATTTTCATCGATACTCGGGGAGCTGTGATTATCGGGTTTCCTGTCATTCAGACGCCTGCCCCGGGCCGGGGACACCGGCGCACCGGATCCCTGCCGGTCGGAATGACAAACTGAACAGCGCCCCCCTGGCTGGCTACGCGGATACGATAAACGAAGGGCAAGCATAATGGCTTCCGCCCCGGATGGGAACCGCCGGCAATATGGTATGGTCAGCATCATGTCGCACCCGTCCATCCAGGCCGTATTGCTCGATTACGGCGGCGTCATCGCCGATGAGGGCTTCCAGAACGGGCTCAGGGCCATGGCCCGCGAGCAGGGGCTGGATGTCACCACCATGATGAACGTCGCCCGGGACACCGTGTATACCTCCGGCTTCGTGCTGGGCCGGGGGAGCGAACAGGCCTTCTGGGCCGCCATGCGCGAAGGCACCGGCCTCAGGGGTAGTGACGCGGCGTTGACCCGGCGGGTCCTGGAAGGGTTCGTGCTACGCCCCTGGATGATCGAGCGCGTCCGGCAATGGCGCGCGCAGGGAATCCTCACCGGCATCCTCAGCGACCAGTCGCACTGGCTGGACCAGCTGGACGAGCGGGATCATTTCTTCCGGGAATTCGATCATGTGTTCAACAGCTACCACCTGGGCAAGGGTAAACGGGATCCTGGTCTTTTTTACGAGATTGCCGAACGGCTGGCGCTGCCGCCGGGCGGGATCCTGCTGGTCGATGACATGAAGAGTAACGTGGAGCGCGCGCGGGCGGCGGGGTGGCAGGCTGTTCATTATGTGGACAAGGCGTCTTTTCTGGAGGCGATGGGGGAATTATTGCCGGCACAGGCTCCATGATGATAGATGCGTACATCTTTGGCGAATCCGTATTGATGGCGAACCCTGCCGTTCGGATGTCATCATCTGTTGTGGCCGAGTTCCACCTGACCTGTCGGGGAGCCTGGTTTCAACCCGATGAACGGAGTGGTCAGCTAGGCTCAACCATCTTCAAAAAACAGACTGCTGCTGATACCAAACCGCTCCGACAATTTCCGGATATGCTGTTTGGTAAGATTTCGCGAGCCCGATAAAATTCGCGATAGCAGGGATTTATCGCCAATCTCCGGAAAATCAGCGACCCCCAGGCCGTGCTGCTGCATCAATACGCGCAACATCGCGACATCCGGCGGGATGTCACTGGCCTGCGTCTCAAATGACCCCAGTTCAGCAAGTTCGCGTTCATAGCGGTTAACCGCGTGCGCCACCAGGTCAATCACGCAGTTAAGCGGATCGTCGGCACGGTCATTCGCATCTTCCATCAGCGCCTCGAGCAGCGCCAGCGCTTCTTCATAATGTGCTGTATCCGAAATATGAAGATAGGGCGCAGCCACTTCCGCGAAGTCCTGGAAAACGGTTTTAAGTGCCGTGTTGCTCACAACTTGCCTCTTCGGTAGCGATCACACAGCCGATTGTATTCGGCGTGTGTCACAATGTGTTTTACAAATATCCGATTCTGTTTGAA
>DRQL01000037.1 GCA_011371465.1 Gammaproteobacteria bacterium
CGCCGCCCTGCTTCTCCGCCGCTACTTTCGTCAGCGCCGCCGTCAGCGTCGTCTTGCCGTGGTCTACGTGACCAATCGTTCCTACGTTTACATGCGGCTTCGTACGTTCAAATTTTTCCTTGGACATCGAACCAATCTCCCCGTCTACTGTTCGCCTGGCTGGCTATACCTGATTAATACAGACCCGAATGCTTTCCGGTCACTATCTGGAGCTCATAACCGGATTTGAACCGGTGACCTCTTCCTTACCAAGGAAGTGCTCTACCGACTGAGCTATATGAGCAAATTCTGTCCTGCTATCCGGGCATCTACCCGACGCAGGTGCCTCATGGAGCGGGTGATGGGAATCGAACCCACGTCATTAGCTTGGAAGGCTAAGGTTCTACCGTTGAACTACACCCGCGATAATCCACGTGGAGGGGGGAGGATTACTCCGGGCCTTCCGGCCCTCCGCCCTCCGGGCCGCCGCGCCCTGCGCGGCGTTCAAAACCGCTGCCGCGGTTTTGTCGAACCTCTCATCGGTTCTCATCCTCCCCTTATAATTAAGGGGCAGCCTTTCCACACGTACTGGTGGAGGGGGGAGGATTCGAACCTCCGAAGGCTGAGCCGTCAGATTTACAGTCTGATCCCTTTGGCCACTCGGGAACCCCTCCCAAAACGCAAGCCGCGTATTTTGATCCAGGTGCACTGGGCTGTCAACCACGAAACGTGGATTTTCTCAGTAAAAATGGAAGCTTGACCGAACCGCGGAAAACCCGGCCGGATGTCGGGCGCAGCCGCTTTCTGCTACCATACCGCCGCCGTGCGCGCTCAAGGGACCCCGGCCAGCTGCCGAAAACCCCGCCGTCACGAACAAAAAATCAATCCGTAGTTTAACCAGGGGTTTTTCAATGAAAGTAACAATCTATGGCTCGGGTTACGTGGGCCTGGTAACGGGCGCCTGTCTGGCCCAGGTCGGCAATGACGTGCTGTGTGTCGACATCGACCCGGACAAGATCGAAAAGCTGAAGCGGGGCGAAAGCCCGATTTTCGAACCCGGCCTGACCGACATGCTGCGCGCCAACCATGCCGCGGGGCGGCTGAACTTCACCCTGGACGCGGCGGAAGGCGTGGCACACGGGCTGTTCCAGTTTATCGCCGTGGGCACACCACCGGACGAAGACGGCTCCGCCGACCTCCAGCACGTACTGGCCGTGGCGAAGACCATTGGCGAAAATATCAGCGAATACCGTATCATCGTCAATAAATCCACGGTCCCGGTGGGCACCGCCGACCGGGTTCGGGCACAGGTCCAGAGCGTACTCGACCAGCGGGCCGCGAACATCGAATTCGATGTGGTCTCCAACCCGGAGTTTCTCAAGGAAGGCGCCGCAATCGACGATTTCATGCGCCCCGACCGGGTGGTGGTGGGTACCGACAACCCCAGGACCACCGAACTGCTGCGGGAACTCTATACGCCTTTCAACCGCAACCACGAACGCATCCTGGCCATGGATATCCGCTCTGCCGAGCTCACCAAGTACGCCGCCAACTCGCTGCTGGCCACCAAGATCAGCTTTATGAACGAGCTGTCCAATATCGCCGAAAAACTGGGCGCGGACATCGAAAAGGTACGCATCGGCATTGGCTCCGATCCGCGCATCGGCTACCAGTTCATCTACCCCGGCGCCGGCTACGGTGGCTCATGTTTCCCCAAGGACGTGCGCGCACTGGAAAGCACTTCACTGGAGAATGACTACACGCCCGAGCTGCTGCATGCCGTGGAAGCCGTCAATTTCAGGCAGAAACGGAAACTGCCGGAAAAAATAGGCGCCCATTACGACCACAAGCTGAAAGGCCGTACCTTTGCCCTGTGGGGGCTGGCTTTCAAACCCAATACCGACGATATGCGCGAAGCCTCGAGCCGGGTGTTGATGGAGTACCTGTGGGAACAGGGTGCTGCAGTACGCGCCTTTGACCCCGAAGCCGCCGAAGAAACCCGTCGCATCTACGGCGAGCGCGACGGCCTGACCCTGTGTGAATCGCCGGAAGAAGCCCTGCAGGGCGCGGACGCCCTGGTGGTCATCACCGAATGGAACCAGTTCCGCAGCCCTGACTTCGAACTCATTCGAGAGCAGTTGAAAGCCCCCGTAATCTTCGATGGCAGGAACTTGTATGATCCTGATTTCCTGCGCAAAAAGGGATTCACCTACTATTCAATCGGACGCGCACCCGTCACCCCCTGAACGCTTTCAGCGGGAAAACACACTCAACGCCCTCCCCGGACGAAGTACGCGCAGCATCGGCCGCAGGCAAGAATATACCGGGCGCAGCCATCAACAGCTGCGCCCGCTCAAGCCTACAGGTGCCTGCTGATCCCCGAGTGCTGGACATCCCCCAGGAGGGTTTCGAACGTTTCGGCACTGACGTGCACCAGCTGTTCGTGGTCACCGGCTTCGAAATAGATATCCGATTCCTCCGCCAGGCTGTCGTCTACGATGGTTTCCACGTCATAGACGCTGCCAAACGGCGGGATGGCACCCGGCTCGCAATCATCGAACAGCGCGCCCAGCTCATACTCGGTAGCCAGCCCCAGGTTACGGTTGGTCTGCCTGTGTAACTCGCCCAGGTCCAGTTTGCTGCTGGCCGGCAATACCGCCAGCAGGTAACCCCGGTCATCCTCCAGCACCACCGACTTGGCGAGCAGCGCGCCCGGGACGTGCGCAAGTTGCGCGGATTCCATGCTGGTAGAGGAATGCGGATGGCTGATGAGTTCAAAATCAGCATCCTGTTCAATCAGATAGTCCGCAACGCGGCTGGCGATCGCCATAACTGCATCCTCCTTTCCTGATCTTTTACTCCTTCAGTATAGTTCAGGTATGGGTTACCGCTACCGGATCATTGCCTGCCCCTGCCGGTACGGCTGAAACATGGTCGTTCTGCTCGGCATACTGTTGCTCCTGCTGCTGCTGTTTGGACCCCGGTTGTGGGTACAGGCCGTCATGCAACGGCACAGCAGAACCAGGGAGGATTTTCCCGGCACCGGCGGCGAATTCGCCCGCCACCTGCTGGACCGCCTGCACCTCGACGAGGTCGGACTGGAAACCAGCGAAAACGGCGACCACTACGACCCCGGGGCCAGGATGGTACGCCTGACCGCTGACAAAATGGCCGGCCAATCACTGACCGCGATCACGGTCGCCGCGCACGAGGTCGGGCACGCCCTGCAGGACCGGCTCGACTACCAGCCCCTGCGCTGGCGGACCCGCCTGGCGCTGCTGGCGCAGACGGTGCAGACACTGGGCAACTGGCTTTTCATCCTGGCGCCGCTGGCGACCGCCGCGACCCGCGCGCCTTCTGCAGCTTTCCTGATGCTGGCAGCGGGCGTTGCCAGTTTCGCCTCCGCAGCCCTGGTGCACCTGGTCACACTGCCGGTGGAGTGGGACGCCAGTTTCCGGCGTGCCCTGCCGCTGCTGGAAGCCGGCCATTATCTGTCCCGCAAAGACCTGCGTGCTGCGCGACAGATCCTCACGGCGGCCGCCTTCACCTACGTGGCCGGCTCGCTGGCGAGCCTGCTGAACCTGTGGCGCTGGGTACGGCGCTAGCCGGTCTCGCTGCGCGCCGCAAATGGCACCCGCAAACACCGGCCCACTAAAGCGGGCAGCACCGCATGCCGATGCAGCACCTGAAACCGGGGAAATATTCATGAAACGGACGTCACATGCCTTTCTGCTTGCCACCCTGCTGAACCTGGCCGGTGTGCTCCCGGCCGCGGCCAGGGATATGGATGAACAGTACGCGGTATTCGGGGTCGGCAGCGATAACTGCGCGGCTTATCTGGTCGCCCGCGACCGGGGTGGACGGGCGGAGCGCTGGTATCACCACTGGCTGGCCGGTTACCTGTCCGCGGTCAACAACGCCGGCGCCAGCACCTACAACATCCTGGGCGACAAAAGCATGGCCGATATCCTGGACTGGCTGGAGGGCTATTGCGCAGCCAATCCCAACGTCAACTTTGCCAACGCCGTGGCGGACATGGTCACCCTGCTCTACACAGACCGCCAGAACATGGCGCCCGGCAAGGAAGGCGGCTGGAACAAGTTCACTGAGCAGCCGTCTCCTTCACCCTGACCCGGGCAAAATCCCCCAGCGCCTCGCGCATCTCCGGCAGGCGGATCGGCTGCGCCGTGAGCGCCATGTCGAAGGCACCGGAACAGACCAGGGTCAACGTACCCTGCTGTTCCGACCTGAGTGTCATGTAGGACTGGTAGGCGATCGGGGTACGGTCGCCCCCGAACGCCAGTCCCATGCCCGCCACCCTGAGCGGTCGCTCCAGTCGAACCGAGGTTTCATCCAGCCAGACCGATTCCACCACCAGCACGCCCGGCTGGATCTGCTGCTCGACCGGTAGCGGATCCCGCATCAGGAAGTAGCAGAACGGCGCATACTGGTCTGTGCTGCCGTAGCCCATGGTCTTGCCGTGCTGCAGGTAGATGCGCGCCAGGCCCGCGGGAATCGTTATGGTCTGCAGTACCTCGACTTCGTCGCCCGCGAGCAGCGGGTTGTCATAGAATGCGTTGCGGGAACCTGCCTGTTGGCAACCCGCCAGCCACACACACAGGCAGAGCCCTGCCGCCATCTTCCGGTATTCAACGCTCATCGGCATGACCTCCTGTAGCCGGGAACAGACCCGCATCCTGCTATCTTATCAACCCGGCGGCCGGGTGTACCGGCCTCGGCGGTCGCCTGCCGTATTAACCGGATACGCCGGTAACGGCACGCGCCCTGATCAGGCGCCACTGGTGGGTGGCAAGCCCGCCGAGTATCAGGCCGGTCCCCAACCATACGCCTGGCAATATGGCTTCACCATTCAGCCAGTGCCCCAGCAACAGCGCTGTTACCGGCGTTACGAGGGTAATCAGGCTGACCCGCACGGCGGTGACCTGCCGCAGCAGGTAGTAGTACCAGAAAAATCCCAGTACGGAACCAAACAACGCCAGGTAGGTGATGGCATAGCGGCTGCGATCCGGCAGCACCTGTGGCCAAACACCATCGAACAGGAACCAGGTGAGCACAAAGGCCGGCACCGCCATAGTCAGACCA
>DRQL01000038.1 GCA_011371465.1 Gammaproteobacteria bacterium
CTCACCGAATACTATGCCGAGCACGACGTGCGCGTGCGCTACATGCACTCGGACATCGATACCGTGGAGCGGGTGGAGATCCTGCGCGACCTGCGCCTCGGCGAGTTCGACGTGCTGGTGGGGATCAACCTGCTGCGCGAGGGGCTGGACATGCCGGAAGTCTCGCTGGTAGCGATCCTGGATGCCGACAAGGAAGGCTTCCTGCGTTCCGGGCGCTCGCTGATCCAGACCATCGGCCGCGCCGCGCGCAACGTCAACGGCAAGGCGATTCTCTATGCCGACCGGGTGACCGGCTCGATGGAACGGGCCATCGGCGAAACCGAACGGCGCCGGGAGCGCCAGCTGGCCCATAACAAGGAGCACGGCATTACCCCGCAGTCCATCCGCAAGGCCGTGGCGGACATCATGGAAGGAGCCTACGCCGGCAGTATCGGCGGCGCCCGGCGCTTTGCCAAAGTGGCCGAGGACGTGACGGAATACGCTTCGCTGTCACCGGCCATGCTGGCGAAAAAGGTAAAAAAACTGGAAAAACAGATGCATCGGCACGCCCGCGACCTGGAATTCGAGGAAGCGGCCCGGATCCGCGACCAGATCCGGCATATTCAGGAGAGCAACCTGGGGTTGATGGAAGACAGTGCCTGACAGGGCCGGGCACCGGGATGACATCTGCGGAGTTATCCGGTATCTTACGCGCTCTTCAGGCGCGTAGCTCAGTTGGTTAGAGCACCACCTTGACATGGTGGGGGTCGTTGGTTCGAATCCAATCGCGCCTACCAGATTGGATAGTCTATGGGGGCAGATTTGAAATCTGTCCCCATTTTTATTACAAGCCGTCATTGCGAGCGTAGCGCGGCAATCTCCAAACGACGGAGTATAGCGTCATGAGATTGCCGCGCTACGCTCGCAATGACAGTTCCTGTTAATCCCTTTTTCAAGTGGCCTCTCGTACTGGTCACCACTGGAGCAAACACATGCCTGTAGTCACTCTCCCCGACGGTAGCCAGCGTTCTTTCGATCACCCGGTTTCGGTGCACGACGTTGCCGCCGATATTGGGCCCGGCCTGGCGAAAGCCGCGCTGGCCGGCAGCGTCGACGGAAAAATGGTCGATACCTCCTATGTCATCGACCGGGATGCCGAACTCAGCATCATCACCGAGCGCGATGAGGCGGGCGTGGAGGTCATTCGCCATTCCACGGCCCACCTGCTGGCGCAGGCGGTCAAGGAGTTGTTCCCGGAAGCACAGGTCACCATTGGCCCGGTGATCGAAAACGGTTTCTACTACGACTTCGCCTACCAGCGTGCGTTTACGCCCGAAGACCTGGAAAAGATCGAAAAGAAAATGGCCGAGCTGGCCAAACAGAATTTCGAGGTCACGCGCAAGGTGATGCCGCGCGACGAGGCTATCCGCTTCTTCCGCGACATGGGCGAGGAGTACAAGGCCGAAATCATCAGCGACATTCCGCCGGACCAGGACATCTCCCTGTACCAGCAGGGGGAGTTCATCGACCTGTGCCGTGGCCCGCACGTGCCCGCCACCGGCAAAATCAAGGCCTTCAAGCTGATGAAAGTGGCGGGTGCCTACTGGCGCGGTGACTCGCGCAATGAAATGCTGCAGCGCATCTATGGCACCGCATGGAGCGATAAAAAAGCGCTCAAGGCCTACCTGCACCGGCTGGAAGAGGCCGAGAAGCGCGACCATCGCAAGCTCGGCAAGGTGATGAACCTGTTCCATACCCAGGAAGAAGCACCCGGTATGGTGTTCTGGCACGACAACGGCTGGCAGGTGTACCTGCAGGTGCAGGACTATATCCGCGCGAAGCTGCGCGACCACGGCTACCAGGAGGTGCACACGCCTTCGGTCATTGACCGCAGCCTGTGGGAAAAGTCCGGGCACTGGGAAAAATTCCAGGACGACATGTTCGTGACCGAATCCGAACACCACACCTTCGCCATCAAGCCCATGAACTGTCCGGCGCATATCCAGATCTACAACCAGGGGCTGAAGAGCTACCGCGACCTGCCGCTGCGCCTGGCCGAGTTCGGTTCCTGCCACCGCAATGAACCGTCCGGCACCCTGCACGGTCTGATGCGCGTGCGCGCCTTCGTGCAGGACGACGCACATATTTTCTGCACCGAGGAACAGATCCTTGACGAGGTATCCGCGTTCATCGATCTGTTGTTCGAGGTGTACAGCGACTTCGGTTTCGACGATGTGATCATCAAGCTGTCCACCCGCCCGGAAAAACGCGTCGGCGCCGACCACCTCTGGGACAAGGCGGAGAAGTCCCTGCAGGAGGCGCTGGATCTCAAGAAACTCGACTGGGAACTGCAGCCGGGCGAGGGGGCCTTCTACGGCCCGAAAATCGAGTTCTCGCTCAAGGACTGCCTGGAACGCGTCTGGCAGCTGGGCACCATCCAGCTGGATTTCTCCATGCCGGACCGGCTGGGTGCGACCTATGTCGCCGAGGATGGCAGCAAGCACATCCCGGTGATGTTGCACCGCGCCATCCTTGGTTCCCTGGAGCGTTTTATCGGGATTCTGATCGAGCATTACGCCGGTTCCCTGCCGCTGTGGCTGGCGCCGATCCAGGCGGTGGTGCTCAATATCACCGATAATCAGGCCGATTATGCGAAAAAAGTGGAAGAAACCCTGAAAAATCAGGGTGTGAGGGTCAAATCGGACTTGAGAAACGAGAAGATCGGCTTTAAAATCCGCGAGCACACAATTCAACGCGTCCCGTATTTGCTGGTAGTCGGCGACCGGGAAGCTGAATCGGACACCGTGGCCGTGCGCACGCGCAGCGGCAAGGATCTGGGTAGCCTGTCCTTGCAAGTCCTGTCACAGGGGCTGAACGCAGAAATCGCGAGCCGCGGCCGCACTATTTTGGAGACCTGAACATCGCTGCAGCAAACAGACTGAAACACCGGCTCAACCACAACATCGAAGCCACGGAAGTACGCGTAGTGGGCGCAGAGGGCGAACAGCTTGGCGTGATCACGCTGGAGGAAGCCCAGAAGATCGCCGACGAGGCCAATCTCGACCTGGTCGAAATCTCGCCGCAAGCCGAGCCGCCGGTCTGCAAAGTGATGGACTA
>DRQL01000039.1 GCA_011371465.1 Gammaproteobacteria bacterium
GAACCGGTCATCCGGCGCCTGCAGGAAACAGGCATGCACATCACCGGCCCGTTGCCTGCCGACACCCTGTTCACCCCGCCCTGGCTGGCGCAGGCCGATGCCGTACTCGCCATGTACCACGACCAGGGCCTGCCGGTACTCAAACACATGGGCTTCGGGAATTCCGTCAACATCACGCTGGGACTGCCTTTCATCCGCACCTCGGTAGACCACGGAACGGCTCTCGACAAGGCCGGCACCGGGCAGGCCGATGCGGGTAGCCTGATTGCCGCGCTGGAAATGGCCATCGAACTGGCGCGAGGTGAATTGCGGAGCAAGAGAGGGCGCCCTGGGGCAGGATGACACACCAGGCCCGCAAACGCTTTGGCCAGAACTTCCTGCACGACCCGGCCATCATCGAACGCATTGTGCAGGCAATCCGCCCGCAACCCGGTCAGCGGCTGGTGGAAATCGGCCCTGGCAAGGGCGCCATTACCCTGCCCCTGCTGGCAGCCTGCGGGCGCCTGGAGGTCATTGAGCTGGACCGGGACCTGGTGCAGCCGCTGGCGGACAGGGCGCAGGGCATCGGCGAACTGGTGATCCATCAACAGGATGCCCTGCGTTTTGATTTTGCAGCACTGGCCGGGGACGGACGGGTACGAACGGTCGGCAACCTGCCGTACAATATCTCCACACCCTTGTTGTTCCACCTGATCGCCCAGTCTGATTCGATACAGGACATGCATTTCATGCTGCAGCAGGAAGTCGTCGATCGCATGGCCGCCACCCCGGGCAACCGGGACTATGGCCGCCTGTCGATCATGATCCAGTACCACTGCAGGGTGGAACCCCTGTTCGGGGTAGGTCCCGGGGCCTTTCAGCCGGCACCCAGGGTGCACTCCGCCTTCGTGCGGCTGACACCCTGGCAGCAACCGCCTGTTTCGGTACGCGACACCGACTGCCTGGCCACCCTGGTGCGACAGGCCTTTTCGCAGCGGCGCAAAACCCTGCGCAATACCCTGAAGGGCCTGTTATCGGAACAGGACATCCTCGCCACCGGAACCGACCCGACCGCCAGACCCGAAACCATTCCTCTTGAACAGTACGCCGCGCTGGCCGACCGGCTGGCGGAACACAAACAGGGAGAATAGCCGTGTCAGTCTATACCCACATCCTGCTTGCCATCGACTTTTCCGCAAACACCGATACCGTTGCCCAACGCGCGCTGGAGATCGGCAAACCGTGCGGCGCGAAAATCAGCCTGGTGCACGTGGTCGAGTTCGTGCAGATCGACCTGTCCAGTGAACTGGTGGTGCCGCAGGAACTGGAACTCGACCAGGAATTGCTGGAACTGGCGGACAAGCGCCTGAAGACACTGGGTGAAAAGTACGGCATTCCGGAAAGCGAGCGCTTCGTCAGCCAGGGCAGCACCAAACGGGAGATTTTACGGGTTGCACAGGAGCAGGAGGTTGACCTGATCGTCATCGGCAGCCACGGCCGGCAGGGTATCCAGCTGCTGCTGGGGTCAACCGCCAACGCCGTGTTGCACGGCGCACCCTGTGACGTGCTGGCCGTCCGGGTCAGGGACTAGGGCCTGTTAACACTTCCCGAATGGGCACTGCCGGGGCTCTGTTTTCGTCCAGCAAGGCAGAATGAGCGTAGTGTAGCCGGTCTACATGAGCGAATGATAACGCCGCTGGGCGGAAACAGAGCCCCGGCCCTCCGGGTTGCGCCTGAGAAAGCGCCACTCCGCGTTGCTCGTCGTTCATTTGGAGTCACCAAACTTCTCTCCTCGCGCCTTGATTGGCGCTTTCTCAGGCGCAACAGTGCCCATTCGGGAAGTGTTAACAGGCCCTAGGTTACCAGCGTTTTTCCAGGAACAGGTAGGTGTCCAGGTAGGCATTGCCGGCATTGCTGTAGCGGTGCTCTCCGGAGCGCAGTGGAATCGTGTTACTGACCCGCAGTGCCGGACCCCGCACCCCGAACGGGCGCATCAGGCGTATCCCGCTGCCGCCGTTGTCCACGTGGATTTTGGGCTTCCAGGATTTCAGCTTACCGGCCAGGTCGATACTCCACAGGGCCTGTAGCCAGTCCGTGGAACCGGAGGATTTTGTTGCGGGCCTGTCGTTGGAGTCAGCCGGGGGTTCCGCGGCCTGGACCAGGGTGGTGGCCAGCATGCCGACGCCCACGAAGAGGGTGAGTATCACCAGCAGGCCCGGCTTGCGAGGATTTCTGGATGTATTCATATTCAGACCGCTTTATTGTCACACGTGTACCGCGAGGCACAACGCGATGGTTGATCTTCTGAAGCGGAATAACCGTTACACGGTTCACATTTCGTGGTCTTCCTGATTCTCCCTGTTCCCTGTTTACGCTTCCCCAGTGCTTGGGTAACGGCAGCGCCTGGAAAGCCTTTAGGAAAATTCAGGTGTTGATCGGAAAAATTCGGAGAAGGACCCGGAAATGCTTATAGCTTATTGTTTATTATAAGGAAGCCCTGATAAATTCAGAATCCCCGTCATTACGAGGAACGAAGTGACGCGGCAATCTCTAACAGGTTGATTTCATTGCATGAGATTGCCGCGCTTCGCTCGCAATGACGAATGAATCAGAGGTTCATCAGGTATCGGAAATCGCCGGAACCCGGCATTCGCCGCATCCCGCGCACACGACCCTGTATGGCAATATCTCAGTGCCGGGTAGTTCGGTAGTCCGCGTCCAGCCAGCAGCGCGGCAA
>DRQL01000040.1 GCA_011371465.1 Gammaproteobacteria bacterium
CCGTTGTCGGATGCCGAGATCACCCGCCTGTTTCGCGAGATCATGTCGGCCTGCCTGGCGCTGGAGCAGGGACTGACCGTCGCCTACCTGGGTCCGGAAGGAACCTACTCCCAGGCCGCCACACTGAAGCACTTCGGGCACTCGGTCACCCTGAAGCCGCTGACCACCATCGAGGAAATCTTTCGCGAGGTCGAAGCGGGCAGTGCCGACTATGGCGTCGTACCGGTAGAGAATTCCAGCGAAGGGACCATCTACCACACACTGGATATGTTCCTGCGTTCACCGCTGAAGATCTGCGGCGACCTGGAATTGCGCATTCACCACCAGCTGCTTTCGGTAGCGGAGCGCCTGGATGACATCCGGCGGGTACGCGCCCACCAGCAATCACTGGCGCAGTGCCGGGAATGGCTGGATGCCAACCTGCCCGGTGTCGAGCGCAGCAACGTCAGCAGTAACGCGGAAGCGGCACGGCTGGCGCGCGACGATCCCGGCATGGCGGCAATCGCCAGTGATGCCGCTGCCGAGATGTACAGTCTGAATATTCTCGCTGCCAATATCGAGGACGATCCCGGCAATACCACGCGCTTCCTGGTGATTGGCGACCAGAAGGTCGGACCCAGCGGCCGGGACAAGACCACGCTGATGCTGGCTGCGCACAACCGGGCCGGTGCCCTGTACGCCCTGCTGGAACCTTTCTCCCGCCACGGCGTCAGCATGACCCGTATCGAGTCGCGCCCGTCGCGGATCAGCAAGTGGGACTACGTATTCTTTGTCGATGTCGACGGACATAGCGAAGATGCAAACGTGGCGGCCGCGCTGAAGGAGCTGGCCTCGACAGCGCTGCAGGTAAAGGTGCTGGGTTCCTATCCAAAGTGTGAACTCTAGTGGCGCCGGCAATTGCACAACTGGCCACCGCGGGCGTACAGGCCCTGCGACCGTACGCGCCCGGCAAGCCGTTGACCGAACTGGAGCGGGAATACGGCATCACGGACGCGGTCAAGCTGGCCTCCAACGAAAACCCGCTGGGACCAGGCCCGCGCGTGCTGGAGGCCGTGCGAGGCGGTTTCGATGAACTGGCGCGTTACCCGGATGGCAACGGCTTTGCCCTGAAGGCCGCGCTGGCGGAAAAACACGCGGTGCCTACGGAGGCCATCACGCTGGGAAACGGTTCCAACGACGTGCTGGAACTGGTCGCGCGCGCTTTCCTGTCACCGGCAACATCGGCGGTCTATTCAGCGCACGCGTTCGCCGTCTACCCGCTGGTCACGCAGGCCATCGGCGCACGCGCCAACGTGGCCGCAGCGCACGACGGCAATGACGGTCCCCGCTTTGGCCATAACCTGGAGGCTATGCATGCCGCGATCGACGCGGATACGCGCGTGGTGTTCATCGCCAACCCGAACAACCCGACCGGGACCTGGCTGGACAGGGCCGCGTTGCAGCGTTTTGTTACGGCGGTGCCGGACCATGTCATTGTAGTGATCGATGAAGCCTACTTTGAATACGTCGACGAAGCGGAGTACCCGGACAGCATGGAGTGGATCCCGGATTTCCCGAACCTGCTGGTGACGCGGACCTTTTCCAAGGCGTACGGACTGGCTTCCCTGCGTGTCGGCTACGGGGTTTCGCAGCCGGGGCTTGCCGATGTGCTGAACCGGGTCCGCCAGCCGTTTAACGTGAACAGTTTTGCGCAACTGGCTGCCGTGGCTGCCTTGCAGGATGCCGCCCACCTGCAGGAGAGCGTGCAGGTTAATCACAGCGGCATGCAGCAGTTGCTTGAAGGAGTGGAAGCCATGCAGCTGCCGTATATTCCTTCCGTGGGCAATTTCCTGTCGGTGGATGTCGGTCGCGATCCTGGCGCTGTCTATGAGGCGCTGTTGCGCGAGGGTGTCATTGTCCGGCCGGTCGACAACTACGGTATGCCGGGTTACCTGCGCGTCAGTGTCGGGCTGCCTGATGAAAACCGGCGCTTTCTGCTGGCGCTGGAGAAGGTGCTGGCGGCATGATTGAGCGGCTGTGTGTGATCGGGGTCGGTCTGATTGGTGGTTCGCTGGCGCGGGCGTTGCGCGCGGCCGGTTATGTGGGTGAGGTGGTCGGTGCCAGCCGGAATGCGGCGCACCTGCAGAAAGCGCAGGATCTGGGCGTGATCGACCACTACGATACCGACCTCGCCAGTGCCGTAAAAGATGCGGATATGGTCCTGGTTTCCGTGCCGCTGGGTGCGATGGAGGCGGTGTTCGCGGCTATCCAGGATGCGCTCGGCCCGGATGCGGTGGTTACCGATGCCGGTAGCGCCAAGGCCAGTGTGGTGGCAGCGGTGCAAGCGGCGACCGGTGAGACGCCGGCCTGGTTTGTGCCGGGGCACCCGATTGCCGGCACGGAGCAAAGTGGTGTGGAGGCTTCTTTTCCCGAGTTGTACCAGGGGCGCCGGGTCATTCTTACGCCGACGGAGCAGACGGACGCGGCGGCGACGCGGAAGGTGCGTGCCATGTGGGAGGCGGCCGGGGCGGTGGTGAAGGAGATGGAAGTGGGGCACCATGACGAGGTGCTGGCCGCTACCAGTCACCTGCCGCACATGCTGGCGTTTGCGCTGGTGGAGAGCCTGGCGCGCATGAGTGAGCAGCGGGAGATTTTTGAGTACGCGGCCGGCGGGTTTCGTGATTTTACGCGGATTGCGTCCAGTGATCCGGTGATGTGGCGGGATATCTGTGTGGCTAACCGGGATGCCTTGCTGGCGATGCTGAAATCGTTCCGGGGCGATCTCGATGATTTGTCGGCGGCGATCGAGAAACGGGATGAGGACAGGATCCTGGCGATTTTTCAGGATGCGAAGGCGGCGCGGGATGCTTTTGACGGGTGATTGTTTAACCCCGTAACCGTATTGGTTGGGAGCCCTTTGCAAGACACGCTGTGAATACGTCCCTGTACGCTTCACGGCCGCGTCCTGCGGCCGAGAGTCTTGCAAAGGGCTCCCAACCAATACGGTTACTCTTTGGGAAACGGAACGTTGTGATAGATGCTGTGAATATTCAGTTTGTAGCACGACCGGGAGGTTCACTCCAGGGACGTATCCGCGTGCCGGGTGATAAATCGATTTCCCACCGGTCCATCATGCTGGGGTCGATTGCCGAGGGTGTAACCGAGGTGGATGGATTTCTTGAAGGTGAAGACAGCCTCGCGACCCTGCAGGCGTTTCGTGCCATGGGGGTCGATATCGAAGGGCCGAACGATGGGCGAGTCGTGGTGCACGGCGTTGGGCTGCATGGACTGAAGGCCCCGGCGACGGCGCTGGACCTGGGGAATTCCGGTACCTCGATGCGCCTGTTGTCCGGGTTACTGGCCGGGCAGGCGTTTGACGTGGAGGTGGTCGGGGACCATTCCCTGATGAGCCGTCCCATGCGGCGCGTGACCGAACCGCTGGCCACTATGGGAGCGGTGATCGATACCACCGAAAACGGCACTGCACCACTGAAAATCAGGGGTGGGCGGAAACTGCATGGCATCGACTACGCCATGCCGGTGGCCAGTGCGCAGGTAAAGTCCTGCCTGTTGCTGGCTGGTTTGTACGCGGAGGGTCGGACCTGTGTGCATGAACCCGCGCCGACCCGAGATCATACCGAGCGCATGCTGTCCGGTATGGGGTACCTGGTACATTGCAGCGACGGCACCGCCTGTGTGGAGGGCGGGGGAACGCTCACATCGACCAGTATCGATGTGCCGGCAGACATTTCTTCGGCGGCCTTTTTCCTGGTGGGCGCCAGCATTGCGCCGGACTCGGACCTGGTGCTCGAACACGTCGGGATCAATCCCACCCGTACCGGCGTGCTGGAGATCCTCCGCCTGATGGGCGCCGATATCGAAGTGATCAATCCGCGCGAAGTGGGAGGCGAACCAGTGGCGGACCTGCGGGTGCGGTCGGCGCCGTTGCGGGGTATCGATATCCCGGTGGAGCAGGTCCCGCTGGCGATCGACGAATTCCCGGTACTGTTTATTGCCGCTGCCTGTGCCGAGGGGCGGACGGTGCTGACCGGTGCGGAAGAATTGCGCGTCAAGGAAAGCGACCGTATCCAGGTGATGGCGGACGGTTTGCAGGCGCTGGGCATACAGGCGGAACCGGCACCGGATGGCATGGTGATCGAGGGTGGTGCATTGACCGGCGGGCAGGTGGACAGTAAAGGCGATCATCGCATTGCCATGTCGTTTGCCATGGCGGCGCTGCGGGCATCGGGCGAGATTCGTATTGACGATTGTGCGAATGTGAATACCTCTTTCCCTGGTTTTGTCGACCTTGCCAGCAACACCGGACTATCAATTTCCCAATGAGCTCGGTATGAGGGAAGTACTTTACAAGACCGTCGGCCGCAAGGAAGCGGCCGTCGAGCGTACAGGGACGTATGTACAGCGAGTCTTGTAAAGTACTTCCCTCATACCGAGCGGGCCATCAGATACATACACATGAAAAAACACCAGACAATCCCGGTAATCACCGTAGACGGCCCCAGCGGTTCCGGAAAAGGAACCATCAGCCGTATGCTGGCCCGCGAGCTGGGCTTTCACTTCCTCGACAGCGGCGCCTTGTACCGCCTGCTGGCCTACGCCGCCGGGCAGCGCGGCATTGCCCTGGACGACGAGCCCGCACTGGTCAAACTCAGTGCCGAACTGGATATCCGTTTTCCCGCGGATGACGACAGCGACCTGGTGGTACTGGGCGGCCAGGACGTCACCAGCGCCATCCGAACCGAACAAGCCGGGCGCGGCGCCTCGCTGGTCGCCGCCCTGCCGGCGGTCCGCCAGGCGTTGCTCGAGCGCCAGCGGGACTTCCGCAAAGCACCCGGACTGGTGGCCGATGGCCGCGACATGGGGACCGTCGTATTCCCCGCGGCAGACGCCAAGATATTTCTCACCGCCAGCGCAGAAGAGCGTGCAAGAAGGCGCTGTAACCAACTGAAAGAGCTGGGATTAGAACCGGTCTTCGAAGACATCCTTGCCGACATAAAAGCGCGCGACGAGCGCGACGCCAACCGCCCGGTCGCACCCCTGCGACCCGCCCCGGACGCCGAACGGGTCGATACCAGCGGGCTGGATATACCCGCCACAATCGAGCGGGTACGAAATCTGGTAAAAAATCACCTAAACCAGTGAATTCCAAAGAATATACAGTTATAATCAACGGCTGTCCGGCCCGGTAGCTCCCAGAGACACCGGTTTTTTTAACCTCAACCCGCCGCCAGTCAGTACTCCTGGCAGGGCGGATTTTGCGATGCCGTTGTCCCGAAACAGCGGAAGGAAATTTCACCCATGTCTGAAAGTTTTGCTGAACTCTTTGAACAAAGCCTGGCCAACAAGGAAATGCGCCCGGGTACGATCGTTACCGGTACGGTGGTTGATATCCAGCCCGACGCCGTCATTGTCAATGCCGGCCTCAAGTCGGAAGGCATTATCCCTATTGAACAGTTTTACAATAACCAGGGTGAAATCGAAGTCGCCGTGGGCGACGCTGTGGAAGTGTCTCTGGACGCGGTCGAAGACGGATTCGGCTCGACCCGCCTGTCGCGCGAAAAAGCCAAACGCGCCGAAGTCTGGAAGCGACTGGAACGCGCCTCGGAAGAAGGCGAGATCGTAACCGGTGTTATCAACGGTAAGGTGAAAGGTGGTTTCACCGTCGATATCGACGACATCCGTGCATTCCTCCCGGGTTCGCTGGTCGACGTGCGTCCGGTACGCGATACCACCTACCTGGAAGGCAAGGAACTCGAATTCAAGATCATCAAGCTCGACCAGCGCCGTAACAACGTCGTGGTATCGCGCCGCGCCGTGGTCGAGTCCGAATACAGCGCCGAACGCGAGCAGTTGCTGGAAGGCCTGCAGGAAGGCGCGACCGTCAAGGGTATCGTCAAGAACCTCACTGACTACGGTGTGTTCGTGGACCTGGGCGGCATCGACGGCCTGCTGCATATCACCGACATGGCCTGGAAGCGCGTGCGGCACCCGTCCGAAATCGTCGAAGTGGGCGAAGAGATCGAAGTCAAGGTGCTCAAGTTCGACCGCGAGCGCAACCGCGTTTCGCTGGGTCTCAAGCAACTGGGCCAGGACCCGTGGGCCGACCTGGCGCGCCGCTACCCGGAAGGTACACGCCTGTTCGGTGCGGTGACCAATATTGCCGACTACGGTTGCTTCGTCGAAATCGAGGACGGCGTGGAAGGGCTGGTACACGTCTCCGAAATGGACTGGACCAACAAGAACGTCAATCCCAGCAAGGTGGTGCACATCGGCCAGGAAGTCGAAGTCGTGGTGCTGGATATCGACGAAGAACGCCGTCGTATCTCGCTGGGCATGAAACAGGCCCACCCGAACCCCTGGGAAGAGTTTTCCGCCACCCGCAACAAGGGCGACCACGTCAAGGGCGTTATC
>DRQL01000041.1 GCA_011371465.1 Gammaproteobacteria bacterium
ACCCAGAACAGCAGACAGGGTAAACTGGCCGATTCCGATCAGCAGCGCGACAGAGACCAGTCGCAGAACATTGATAAGCGGTGTAACCACGGCATACAGGCTGAACGACTCTGTCGCCTGCAATCCCGCCAGGGTGATACCCCATAGTGCGGCTCCGCAAGCTCCCATGAATCCCATGCCTATGGGAAGCCCGTAGGCGGGCTCAGAAAAACCCGCCTCGGCGATCCAGTTGCCGGCCGCCCATCCTGCAATTCCAACCGGAACGCTCAGCAGCAGGCGCCAGGCCAGGGCACTGCTCAGAACCGCGTTGGCCCTGGAGATACTTTGCGGAGCATAGCGGTTGTAGAAGTGGACGATAGCCGGCGTGAATCCCTCCCCCAGGACATTTGCGCCCACTATCAACAGGGTGAGGAATAGCGAAAACAACCCGAAGTCCACGGGGCCGAGCAATCGGGCAACCAGCAAGCTCACGATAAAACCGAGAATGGCTGCAAACATCCTCCCGGTAAAAATCGTGGCCGTCTGCACCAGCTGTTGCCGCCCGCTGGACAGTATTTCTCTGGTGTTCATACTGAACCTGTTTTATCTACGCAGCTTGTCTGACTACTGTTGCCGTACCTGGCGTTGACTGCCGTGAAACAGAACGTGCGTAGAAAACGCTTCGATCATCAGGCCAGCAACCGGCAACCGTACAACACCGTGGTTCTTTTCATCGTGGCGGGGATTCAGGGGTTCTCGCCGCCCCGGCTCAGGACTGCTTTACACTGCCTCCTGCCGGCGGAGCCGGAAGATCGGATGCGAGCAGCCACCGGTAGGCCCAGTCCGGTATTTCAAAGCGTCTTTTATTGAGAATAATGCCGGCGAGACGGGCTCCTGCCTCCCTGAGCAAGGCAAGATTCCGGGCAGCGACCACAACGCTGGTTCGGTTGGCCTCGATAACGAAAACAACCTCACCCAGCATACTGACTAAATTCAGCTGTTCCGGAAACCTGTACATATCCGGGCCATCGATGACAATACCTGTATAGCTCGCAGAAAACTCGTTCAGGGTGCGCCTCAGCCTCTCGCCCAGGCTCGCCTGGTCACCAGCCACCTGGATTCGGTCATGGGCCCCGTCCCCGGCGGATGCCCGGATGACTGACTTTTCAGGCTCAAATACCCCGGATGGCGAAGCGGAACCAGGGCGGTCCGAATTGATTCCCAGCTCCACCAGCAAGATCCGCCCCCCCTGAATCGACAT
Organism: Gammaproteobacteria bacterium; assembly: GCA_011371465.1. GTDB lineage: Bacteria > Pseudomonadota > Gammaproteobacteria > DSM-19610 > DSM-19610 > Thiogranum. Next base: position 1,241 of record DRQL01000041.1, read on the forward strand.
CGCCTCACTCAGCCCTTCTGCCACCGTTGTCCGGCCCTCGCCCTTCAGGGAACTGGTAAGATATACCACGTCTGCCCTTTCTGACTGCTGGCGGCGCATCAGTCTTTCCGCCAGGTAGCGGTATTCAACCAGGTTCACACCCTTTGCCCTGTTACCCTGGTCCTGCGCGGCAATGGAGGCCAGAACCGGGTAGCCGAGGCATTCCTCGGTTTCTTCACGATTGGCCAGGGTACGGCGGAAATACTCCAGGAGATAGGCGGAACCGATACCGCCCAGCAGTCCTACGATTATGCCGAGCACCAGGTTGAGCCCCTTGCGTGGACTTTTCGCCCGGACAGGAGCCTGAGCCGGTTCCACCGGTATAACATTGGATACCTGCGCCTGGTCGAAGGCCGCGTTGATCATGGCTTCTTCTTTCTTGCGGATAAACATTTTCACGGCGTCACGCTTGACGTGCACGTCCAGTTCCAGGTTGCTGAGCTCAACCTGCCGCTCATCGAGCACACGCAATTGCTCGGCCAGTTCCCGGACCTGTTTTTCCGCCAACGGGACACGGGACTTCAGAACCTGCCAGTTACTGCGTTCCAGGGCCAGCGTCCTTTGCAGTTCCTGGTATGTCTGGCTCAGCCCTGAGGTCTTTTGCGAAGTCACCGTGGACTCAGCCTGTTTCAGGGTTGCCCGCAGATTTTCCAGCTCCTTGTCCATGCGCTTCGCTGCAGGACTGTCCTTTACATACTGGTCACGTTGTATCTCCAGCTTCAGTATCCGCGAGCGCAACTCCTCTACAGCCGAGTTCCGTTGCGTCACGCTGCTCAACGGGACGGAGCGCGACTGTTTTTCCAGCTGCCTTGTAATCTCCGCGATTCGTTCAGTGCTCTCCAGCTCCTGTCGCCGCGCGTCTTCCAGGTCTGACTGTGCCTGACTGTAACGGGCAAGCAACAGATCCTTCTGGCGTTCCGAAGAAACAATGTGCCATTCCTGTTTGAGTTTTTGCAGCCGTTCTTCCGCTTCCTTGAGCTGCGCTTCCAGCCGGCCGGCCTCCGTTGACAGGACTTCCCTTGCCTTGAGCGGCCGGCGCAACTCCAGGTGGTAGCGGACATAGATATCTATCAGCCTGTCCAGCGCCTCGACAGCAAACTCCCTGCCTGGAGCTTCAAGGCTGACCGCAAAGATATCCGTCTTGGTAACAGAACCCGCCTCCAGATTGGCCAGGATTTTCCGGGCAGCCGAGCTGACCGGGTCTGCGGGACGCTTCGGCTTCGGCTCGAAGAACAGTTCCATGGTCCTGTCCGCGACCCAGTCTTTAACGTTACCCGGAATTTCCCGCAACCAGTCCCAGCGCCACGTCATGTTTTTCTTTACATACTCGGGCCCCAGTTCCACCACCAGGCGCCGGGCAATCTCCGGGCTCTTGATGATTTCGACCTCGGTCATCACCTGGTCCTCCGGCTGCGAGGCCTGGTACCCGCCGTTCTGGGACAGGACGGTTGTCAGTTGTTGCGGTGCCCGGTTGAACTGGACCAGTATGCGCGCCTCACTCCTGTATACCCTGGATACCAGGAATGAAATCACCAGCGCAAAAACAACCGTGGTAACAGAAATACGGAAAATGAGCTTCCGGTAGCGGAAGAGCGTAGCAATATGCTCGCGCAGGCCAAAGGCTGATTTGCAGGTTTGCTGTTCCATTTATAAATTCTACTACTCGATGGTTATGCCAGGATTCAACTGTCGTGAGTGAAACGCAGTGGCTACCGGTCTGATGGTGTTAACAGGCCCTGGTTATTCTTGCGCGCCTTCAGCAACTGGTCAAAGTAGGGAATTGTGCGCTCGAGCCCCTCTTTGAGCTGAATGGCCGGAGTCCAGCCAAAATGTTCCCTGGCAAGAGAAATATCGGGGCAACGGCGGACGGGGTCATCCTCCGGCAGAGGTTTGTTAACTATTTCGGAGCGGGACCCGGTCAGCTCAATCACCATCTCGGCCAACTCGCGAATCGTAAATTCCACCGGGTTACCGGTATTGACTGGTCCCGTAAATTCATCCGGGCTCGCCATCAGGCGGATAAAAACCTCCAGAAGGTCGTCCACGTAGCAGAATGAGCGCGTCTGTTCACCATCACCGTACAAGGTGATCGGCTCGTTCTTCAAAGCCTGCATTATAAAATTGGATACCACGCGCCCGTCATTGGGGTGCATGTTGGGACCATAGGTATTAAAGATGCGCGCAACCTTGATCCGCAGCCCGTGCTGGCGGCGATAGTCGAAAAACAATGTTTCCGCGCAACGCTTGCCTTCGTCATAGCACGAGCGCAGCCCGTTGGGATTGACATGTCCCCAGTATGATTCTTTTTGAGGGTGTTCCCTTGGGTCGCCGTAGACCTCGCTGGTGGAAGCCTGGAATATTTTCGCCCTGACCCGCTTGGCAAGACCCAGCATATTGATAGCCCCGTGCACCGAGGTCTTGGCAGTCTGCACCGGGTCAAACTGGTAGTGTATGGGGGAGGCAGGACAGGCGAGGTTATATATTTCATCCACTTCCACATACAGCGGGAAAGTTACATCGTGGCGCAGTAACTCGAAGTGCGGATTATCCAGCAGCGGAAGAATATTATCCTTGCTCCCGGTAAAGAAATTATCCACACAAAGAATATCGCATCCTTCGTCCAGCAGGCGCTTGCAAAGATGGGAACCGATAAAACCGGCGCCACCGGTGACAAGAATGCGTTTTCTCGATAAATCTCTCATATCCCGGGTCCCGCCCTGGTAAGATAAAACAGCCTGCACCTGGCACAGCGTGTCTTGTTTGTTGATAGATACTGTTCAGTATGCCTTCGGGTCAGCAAAGGCAACGAACAGCGTGGTATATAATATCTTCAGATCCAGAAGAAGCGACCAGCTTCGAATATATTCAAGGTCATATTTTATTCGCCCTTCCATCTTGTCAAGCGTATCCGTTTCCCCACGGTAGCCACGTATCTGCGCCAGGCCGGTCATCCCGGGCTTGACAATATGGCGCAACATGTAACGGCGAATAATGCCCCGGTGCTGCTCATTCAGCGGAACCGGGTGCGGGCGGGGCCCGACCACTGACATCTCGCCGCTCAACACGTTAAACAGCTGTGGCACTTCGTCAAAAGACGTTTTCCTGAGAAATTTACCAAGTGGAAAAACGCGTTCATCGTCAGGTCGCGCCTGCCTGAACTCCTGGTCCGATTCACAGACGTGCATGGTACGAAATTTCCAGATCCTGAATTCCTTGCCATCCAGCCCGTACCGTTTCTGCCGGTAAAAAACCGGCCCTTTCGAAACGCTCTTGATCATGGCGGCAACCAGCAGCATCGGAACCGCCAGCATGGCCAGTATCAGGCTGGCCAGCACCAGGTCTTCAACCCGCTTGAGAACCGCCGCAGGCCCGAGAAAAGGCGTCTCTACAAAACTGAGAACAGGTATATCACCTACGCATCTCCAGGTTGCCCGCAACATATCCAGGGCCAGGGTATCCGGCACATAGTAAACCGAGACGGTGGTATCCGAAAAACGGTCAATCAGTTCCTTGATCCTCAGCTCCGCACGCATCGGCAGCGTAATGTAGACGATATCGATCTTGTGATCCTCGGCCAGGCGGACCAGGTCCTCGATGTTTCCGGCCAGCTCCCCGGCGTCTATGGCCATCCTGCCATCCGAACTATCCGTCCTGTCCTCGTAGTAACCGCTGAAGCGCAGGCCCATCCACCGGTTCTGCCGAATATTCTGTGCCACCCTGCCTGCAAGCTCGTTAGCGCCCACGATGGCGGCAAGCTGGTAATTGCGTCCCATACGCCGAATCAACCGCAACAACAGGCGCAGTACGACGCGGAAGAGCGTCATACCCACCACCGAGAGAATCAACCAGGGCACCACCGCTGTGTAACCCAGCCAGTCACGCGTGTTCAGGAAGTACACGAGGACAACCAGCGCCATACCGGAAGTGATCCAGCACAGAAGAATCTTCCTGATTTCCGCAAAAAAAGAGGTGCTCCTCCATGACTGGTAGAGACCTCCCAGCCAGGAAGTGCCCTCGAAAACCATGATGACGAACAACAACAGAAGAATGCGCGGCAGGTCCCACTCGATGTGTAAATAGCTCAGAACCAGCGACAAGCTGCCCGCAATCAACGCAATATCCACCACGCTGACCATCGGCAACAAAAGCTTGCTAATGGGTCTTACCCACCCACCTTCGAGAACCACCTTTTTTATTCTCCTTCAATGTCACTCTGCTGGTGAGGACATCTGCCTGCTTTATTTATTTATTATAGTATTTAACGTTGCATAATAGACGGGGTAGCGGGAATTTGCACCCATTGCTGCAAGTGCGACCACCTGTCTGCCCTGCTGTTTCCGCTTCCCGGCGCCAGGCCGGCTCTATTGACCTTGCTTACTATAGTATTCTATCCTCACGCAGCGCATCGGTGGTGTCCAGAGAGTGAGCCGCCAGGGGTTGTTCGTTTATATCCCGTTGAATAATAAATAAAATTAGTATTGCGCAGGAGTTCTGGAAATGCGGTCACCATGTAAACTGATTACGGCAGACAGCCTCGGCCGGCGCCGTTTGGCCTCGCGGCCGTGCCCGCCGGGAAACGCCCGACAGTCTGGAACGGCGCATTCCACCGCAACAGGGGCCTCGCGGTGAAACCGGTCCGGGTCCTGTATGTCAGGAATTTTCGTGGCATCACCGATATAACCGGGGCTGAGACCTACCTGTTTTCCCTGCTGCAGGGGCTTGACCGTCAGCGCTATGAACCGCTGCTGGCCTGTGTCACCCATCCCGCCCAGGCTGAACAGCAGTGGCTGACGGAACTCAAACGCAGGAACCTGCCCTTTGTCATAATACCAATCAGGCATCGCGCGAGTATCTACGACCTGGTTGAAATACGTAAACTGATCCTCCGCTTCGGTGCGGACCTCGTTCACTCACTGGATCACCGGGCGGACATGGTCGCCCTGATCGCTGCACGCCTGACGGGGAAAGCAGCGCTGGCCTCGTTTTTCGGCTGGACCAACTGGGACGAGCATTGCCTCAAGGGAAGCTTGTACGCGTGGCTTGACCGCAAGTTCCTGAGGCGTGCAGATGCCATGATTGTCGATTCCGCACATATTGCGACCCATATGCAATGGCCGCAGGATAAAGGCGCCCCGCTTGCTGTAATCCCGAACGGCGTAGATACCGACCGGTTCGACCCGGACAGGGTAACCGGTTCCCTGAAGAAACAGTTTTTCCACGACCCCGATGTAACCGTTGCGGGCATGGTGGGACGGATTCACCCCAACAAGGGGCAACTCGACTTTATTCAGGCTGCCGCCAGCCTTGCGGCACGACACCCCCGTCTGAGATTCCTGATCATCGGGGATGCTCCGCTCGGTTTTGAAGGGTACTACCGCAAGGTAAAAGACCGCATAGTCTCACTCGGCCTGCAGGACCGGGCATTGATCACCAACGTCCCCTCGGCACAAATACCGCTGGCGATGAACTCCATCGATTTATTGCTTGCCCCCTCGTACCAGGAAAGCTTCAGCTATTCATTACTCGAAGCCATGGCCATGGAAACCCCGGTAATCGCCAGCAACGCCGGGGGAACCCCCGAAATGGTCTCGGACGGTGAAAACGGCCTCCTGGTGCCGCCGGGTGATCCGCAGGCACTGGCGCAGGCCGCCGACAGGCTGCTGTCGGATACCGACCTGGGCAGCCGGATGGGCAGGAAAGCAAGGCAGGTCATACTGAGGAACTGGAGCATCGGTATAATGGCCGGCAGGACCATGCAAGTGTATGAGGAAGTACTGGCCTGTCGCAGGAAGAAAAACTGCGACCCGCTATCCAGACAGCTCCTGCGCGAGCGGCTTTCAACGATTTCCAATCCATGATTCGCACACAAAGTTCTGAATAATAATAACGATATGAAAATACTGCTGATCGAACCGGGCGGGTATGCGGCAACCTTCCAGTACACCCATAATCTTGCCAATGAACTGGCTAACCGGGGGCATACAGTCGTGCTGGGCACAGGGCTCAAATTCGAGACCAGGGACTTCCCCCGCGCCTATACTGCGTTTGAGATCTTTGACCGCTTTTTCCCCAGGCCGGCCCGCCTGCTGGCATTCCTCGCCCATGTCAGGAAAATGCAACCGGACATCGTGCATATACAGGGGCATTCCCACCCGACCAGCTACCTGCTGATCCGGAAAATGATCAGTTCGGTATGCCAGGCAAAATTCGTGTACACCGCGCAGGATGTGATTCCCAAACAGGAAAGAAAGCATCACCGGCGCGCACTGAAATCCGTGTATGCCAGGGCACTGCACATCTTCGTGAATGCGCGGCAGAACAGGGAAATGCTGCTTGAATCCTTCCCGCAGACAGATCCCGGGAAAATCTCCGTTATACCACTCGCAGACCTCACCGCGTTTGTCTCCAGGGATACCGATATCCCTTTTCCCGACATCCCGGAAGAACGAAAGGTCGTGCTTTTTTTCGGCAACATCGAACCCCGAAAAGGACTGCAGGTATTGCTGGAATCTTTCCGTGCTGTGGCCAGATCCGTACCGGATGCCTTCCTGCTGATAGTCGGCAAACCTTTCCACGATATCGATGCATACCTGGAACTGGCTGACAACCCCGATATCGCAGACCGGCTGATGTTCCATCACCACTACTTCCCGCTGGAACAGATCCCTGCACTGTTTTCCCGCGTAGACATTGTTGCCGTACCTTACGTGGAAGGCTGGAACAGCGCAGTCATTGCCACTGCATACGCAAACGGGCGCCCGGTAATTGCCAGCGATATCGGCGGATTTGATGAAGTCGTGGAGGATGGCGATACCGGTCTGCTCGTCCCGCCCGGCGATGTGCCGGCACTGGCAGAAGCGATCACGCGTGTCCTCAGTGACAGCGCGCTGTATACACGCATGCAAAAAAATGTAAGGGAAAAATCGAGACTGAATTCATGGCCGGAAATCGCGCGCAAAACGGAACAGGTTTACCTGTCGCTGGCTGACTGAAGCCGGGCCGCACTTTCGCACCTGGATCGTGACCAAAAAGGCACCCGACGTTGCACTACACCACATTCGGAACAACAGGACTCAGGCCTTCCAGAATCGGATTTGGCTGCAGCCAGATTGCCTCCATATCGACAAAGCACCCCCGCTCCGAAGTGACGGCGACCCTGCTGGAAGCGGTCGACCGGGGCATCAATTTCTTCGATACGGCGGACGTTTACGGTCAGGGCGACAGCGAGCGCATGCTGGGAAAGCTGTTTCGCGGAAAACGGGACCGTCTTATTTACTGCACCAAGGCCGGTCTAACCCTGGGACTGTCACAAAACCTGGTACGGTTTGTGAAACCGCTGGCCAACCCGGTCATGCGCCACTGGAAGCGTGGCCGGGAAAAAACACTCAAAACCCGCCAGGAGGTCGAAAACAAATGTTTCGACCCGGCGTACCTGGAAAAACGTATTGCAGGGAGCCTGCGTCGCCTGAATACCGACTACCTGGATATATTGCTGCTGCACAGCCCGGACCCGGGGGTCCTGGCTGACGGCCGGGTATTTGAAATGTTGCGCTCCCTGCAGGACAAGGGACAAATCCGTCACTATGGCATATCCTGCGATTCAGTAACGAATGCCCTGCAATTCTCCCGAAGCGGGGATATCGCGTGCATCCAGTTCCCGGGAAATGTAACGCAACACCAGGCGCTTGACGCTGCACTCCCGCTGATGGAGGAAAGGCGTATTGGTGTCGTACTCAGAGAACCATTTGGTGGCGGTAGCGT
>DRQL01000042.1 GCA_011371465.1 Gammaproteobacteria bacterium
GCACCTGGTATTCCCTGTCCCTGCCGGTGGCGGTAACGGATAACACCTGCGGGCGGCCCATCATGGTGTCGAAGTGCTGTTGCAGATGTCCGGCAGCCGCTTCTGTTTCTCCGCCGGGGTTCAACAGTTCAGTAGCAAACAGGTAAGCGGCCAGTTCCGGATTACTCTGCTGCGCGCGCGCCGGTGCGCCGGGCCATTGCAGTTTGCTGCCACTGTGGCTCTCCAGGGCGGCTGTTATAGCCTGCTGCCGCGATGGTGGTTTCTGTGCCTGTGCCGCTTGTCTGCCCCCGGGCGGCTGCGTGCGGGAGGCCTTTACCGGCGCCCGGTCAGCGCCCGGTAACGATTTTTTCTTCTGCGAGCGGCGTTCCCCGGTATCCAGGCGCGCCAGCCGGGACTGGTAGCGTTTTTCCGCCCAGTGAATGCAATGGGTCCGAAACCTCCACAACAGGGACTCGGATTGCTGGTGATTGGCGTTCCAGAAGCCGTCGGCTTCTCTGGCAGGTATAAAACAGCCTCCATAACGGTAGGCGGTTTCGCCGGTAAGAAACGCGTAAATATTCTGTTTGGCGCACAGGTCGTCCCGGATGTGCCGCTCCAGGTTGCGCCGGCTCTTCAGGGGCAGGATGGCCTGGTCGAAATCGGCCAGCTTGCCGCCGGCCGGTGCCGGCAGGCGGGTGCACTCGTCTGCAGTTGCCGGCAAAGCCGTGAAGTGACAGATAACGGCCAGCATCATGATGACCGGGCGGTGGTTGCGAAACCGGCCGGATGTCTGCGACGGGGAAAGCCGGGGCAGGGGATCGTTCATGCTCGTCCCATCCCTTATTCAGCAACAGCCAGAGTGGCATTGCGTGTGAACGTGATCTTCGTGCTGCTGTCCCGACACTCGAGCCGGTCCTTTGCAGCCAGCCGGCACTGGTAGATGAAGGGCTTTTGCCAGCCTTTTTCTGCGGACGGGTGATTTGGTCCGTCATGCACGGGCAGATTTTTATCGTCATCACGGACGCGTGTGACCTGGTAACGGTAGTTGACGGTGATGATGTCGGGGTCGGTCAACCTGACCGTCGACTGGGTCATATACCGCAGCCGGTGGTGGTCGCTGCGGACTTCACGTTCGTGACCGAAGCACGATAGCTGTGTTCCCTGGCGCACGCAGCTGTTCAGGGAGGATGGCAGAAAGTCTACTTCGGCATCATGGCTTGACCAGCCTCCTTTCAGAAGGCGTGACAGTATGGTCTGCGGGTCGGGGCGCGGCGGGACGACAACGGCTGCCTGCGCAACTTCGGGCACATCTTCCCTTTTTGATTCCTGTGCTGTTTGTAGTGACGCTGCCGGGGTGGCAGGCCGCACGGCCTGTGCCGGTCGTGCCCTGTTACGGACCGGCCGGGGTTGTCGTTGTACCGGTTGCTTTACCCTGCCGGCCGTTCGAGCGGCGGTTTCCTGCCTGGATTCGCGTTTTGGCTGTTCTGCGTGGGCCTTGCCTGCCTTTGCCGCCTGTTCTGTCGCCTGCCGTTCAGCATTTTCAAGCTGGATGATCCTGGCGATCGCGGGTGCGTACTGTTGTGCGGCCGCTTTTTCATACCATTGCCTGGCCCGTGCAGTGTTTTGTTTGATACCGGTGCCGTTATCCAGCATCGTGGCGACGCGGTACTGTGCCTCCGGCAGACCCTGCGCAGCAGCCTTGCTGTACCAGCGGTAGGCCTGCGCCAGGTCCCGCGTGGCTCCCTTGCCGGACTCGAGGCGTTGCGCGATGGCAATCTGTGCAACGGCATCGCCGGATTGAGCCTTGTGTAGCTGGCGACTGAAGATACGGGTCGACAGGCTGTCGACTTTGCCGGCAAGGCCGGGTTCGGCAAGTACGGTTGACGGACCCGGTAGTAACAGTGCGATGAGCAGTACGGCAAGACGGCTGTGTAATGCGTGTGGGTAGCGTCCTGTGTTGTTTACTGTCATTCCGGTGGGTGTCTTTGGGGTATCTGCAGAAAGTTTCAGATGCTTGCCTGCCATAGAATGCATGTGGTGGTCCGGGTGTGTGGATACGGTCGAGGGGTATCATCGGACTGCTGCAGGAATGCTTTAACTGTATGATTTATTTGTATCTTTAGGTACAAACGCAGGGCGGGTTCCGGCATTTTTCTGTACCTTTACACACCTTGCAAGAGGCGGATATCGGCAATGTCGTGGTAAAGAGCGGTATGCCCACGGTTGCGATTCCAGCCCCTGCGCCCGGGCATACGGACCCGGGCGCAGGGTGTCGGTTTTTGTATTAATGCAACGGGGTTTTGTTTGCCGGGCGGCCGGTTTGCGAGCGTTTTCGTGGTGAGGATGTTCCGCCGGTGGCGATAGCCATGGCCTCGCCCAGGGCGCCCGCACCTGGCAGGATATCCATCAGGCTGTTATCACCCCGCATCTTCAGGTCAGGGTGATACAGGGCGATGCGGAACCGCATGTGCAGGCCGATTACCTGTTCACCGGTTACCATGATTTCGTAGGGGAGGTACGCGGTGGTATGCAGTTCTCCGAAGTCCACGTTGCCCATGATCCAGTGGTCATCATGGTAGCGGCCCTCTGTTCCCGACCCGCTTCGCGTGACACCGATAACGGTTTCCTCCTTGCCGGGAATGTCAATGCGGTAGGCCTGTCGAATCCC
>DRQL01000043.1 GCA_011371465.1 Gammaproteobacteria bacterium
ATACGCGTTTGATCCATCGTCAATGACATGCGGGCAACCCGTCGGCTACCGTGTGCAAACTGTAAGAAATTCCAGACAGAAGACGGAATTTCTTACAATTACAGCTTTATACACAGGATGAAGAGATTTTATCTACTTATTGTATTTAAAGGGCTCTTTATTCTTTGCATGAAACTTGCTTGATTATTTTTACAGGTATCCTGCGTTACCGGGATCTTTTTCATCACCCGTAACCTGTTAACGCTGAGGACCAGGTATCTGTATCACGCCAGCCGGGAAGGCCCATGCTCTGATCTGAGGTTGACCGCTGTGCAGGACAATAAATCATCCCCCAAACCGCTGAGCAGCAGCAAGCAGCAGGCATTGCGCTATGCGCTGGAACGCGAGCAGTGGTCGAGCGAACTGCAACAACGCTGCAAAGATCACTACCGGACCGAGATCGAACAATTGCAGCAGCAGCTGGCCGAAACCAGGGAACGCCATGCGGCCGCACGACAGGCGCTGAAAACCGTTACCGAAGAACGTGATCATGCGCAACACGAGCTCAGGCGGCTGATAGCCACGCGGGAAGACACAAACTCCCCGCAGCAGCCGGCCGGGCAAGATGCTGACACCGCCCCCCTGCCTGCACCGCGCAGCAGCGGCATGCTCAGGCGGGCGACCGCAGCCGCAGCCGGTGTACTGGCATTCGGGGCCCTGTTCACCACCGTTGTCTTCCAGGACGCACAAAGCCATGTCAACAACCGGCCACCTGCTGAAACTGCGTCTGCGCAGCCCCCGGGCGCGACGCAAGCCGTCGAGCACGAAGCCACCCCCGGCGAAAAGAAAAAGAACCCGAAACCGCAAACGGACAAGGGCAGGAAAAAATATGCCGGCCTGAAAAGCGTACGCCAGCAACAGTGGGGACCGCCATTGCTGATGGCGGACGATCAGGGCACGAAACCCCGCGTCGTGTTCGACGCGAAGATCAAAGAGACACAGCAGAACCTGCTGACGCTGGGTTTCGATATCGGCAAGGCGGATGGCTTCAATGGCCTGCGCACACGCCAGGCCCTTGCCGAGTTCCGCGCCCTGTATATCCAGGACTCCGCCGGCACGCTGTCGGATAGCGACCTGGCCGTTATCCTGCGCAACTATGCCAGCCTGGCCAGGGCCGACGCCGAACGGTTCGGCCTGGACCGGGGCGTAGTGGCCTCCATACGGCTGAGCAGCGTACGCACCGGCGTGGATTTTTCCTATCTGATGAAACTCGCTGCCGCTGAAAGCAACTTTGAACCCGCGAGCGAATCGGCGAATTCGTCCGCCACCGGCATGTACCAGTTCACCCGCGACACCTGGCTGAACACCCTCGCCCGGCACGGCGCCAAATACGGTCTGGCTGAATACACGGCAAAGATCGAACACTATACGACCAGGAGCGGCAACCGACGCCCGAGGGTACGCGACGAGGCCGTGTACCGGCACCTGCTCGAACTGCGCAAGAACCCCAGGGTCGCGAGCATGATGGCCGCGGAATCCGCCCTCGACAACCAGCAGAAGCTGGCCTATTCGTTCGACCGCAAGCCGGCACAGGCCGACCTGTACCTGACCCACTTCCTTGGTGCCAAAGGCGCCATTGCCTTTCTGAAAGCGCTGGATGAAAACCCCGATACCTTTGCCGTGGACATGTTTCCCGAAGCCGCGCGCAGCAACTACGGCATCTTTCATCCCAAGACCTGCGCCCCGCGCACGGTTGACGAAGTCTACGAACTGTTCGGTAAAAAGTTCGACACGCGGCATTACGACGATCTCGCCGCAAACTGATCTCCCTGTCTATCCGTCGGGCCGGGCTTCCGGCCTCGCCTGACCCATGCCCTGGATGGCCGCTTCACCCAGCCTGCGAGCCGGGTATCGCGCGGTTGACGCGCGCGCCGGTTTTGAATATGATGCCGCACCGTTGATGCAATTTGTATCAATTTATTGTTAATAATATCCCGTTATGTGGTATTCAGCATGATCAGCAGCGGCCAGCTCAAGGCAGCGCGCGCCTTACTCGGCATGGATCGCAAGACCCTGGCGGAACGCTCCGGCCTGTCCCTGCCGACCATTCAGCGCATGGAGTCCGCGGAAGATGTCGTCGGCGGCAACGTGGAATCCCTGGTCAGGGTGGTCGAGGTACTGAAAGCCGCCGGGATCGAGTTGATCGGCGAAAACGATGTATGCCAGGGGCGCGGACGCGGCGTCCGGCTTACGCGTCCCAGAGGTGATTGACAACGCACGTACAACCGCCCCTCACCCGGGCCGTACATTGACCTGACCCCGAGAAGATGATGTCACTACGATCGAAAGCCGCTCTCCTGCCCCCCTGGCTCACGCCCTTCATGCGCTGGCTGCCCAATGTCACCCGCGATGACCTGAAAGCCGACTTCATCGCCGGCCTGGCCGGCGGCATCATTGTGCTCCCGCAGGGTGTAGCCTTTGCCACCATCGCCGGCATGCCACCGGAGTACGGCCTCTATGCGGGGATGATCCCGGCCATTGTCGCCGCCCTGTTCGGTTCGTCACGCCACCTGGTTTCCGGGCCGACCACCGCGGCATCCATTGTGCTGCTTTCTTCCCTGTCGGTGTACGCAACCCCTGGCACCGCAGACTACGTTTCGCTGGCCCTGACCCTGACCTTCATGGTTGGCACCATCGAGCTGCTGCTCGGTCTGGCGCGCATGGGCGTGCTGGTCAATTTCATATCGCACTCTGTAGTAATCGGCTTTACTGCAGGTGCTGCGTTACTGATTGCCGCCAAACAGCTCAAGCACTTTTTTGGTATCGAGATGCCGTCCGGCGGGCATTTTCATGACATTGTGATGGCCTTCGGTGACCAACTGGGCAACATCAATCCCTACGTCACCACCGTAGCGATGGTCACGCTGCTGAGCGGAATCGCCATCAAACGCTGGGCGCCCAAACTACCCTACCTGATCATCTCGATGGTGCTCGGCAGCCTGGTGGCCGTTCTGATCCAGCACCTGCTGGGGGCGGATGTCACCCACATTGCCACGGTCGGCGCATTGCCCGCGAACCTGCCGCCGCTGTCCGCACCCGACCTGTCGCTGGACAACATCAAGAAACTGGCGCCTACCGCCCTGGCGGTCACCCTGTTCGTACTGACCGAAGCCGTTTCCATCGGTCGCTCACTGGCCGCGCGCGGGGGGTACCGGATCAACGGCAACCAGGAGTTCATCGGCCAGGGCCTGTCGAATATCGCCGGCAGCTTTTTCTCCGGCTATGTCGCCACCGGGTCGTTCAACCGTTCGGGGCTGAACTACGAATCCGGTGCACGCACCCCGCTCGCCGCCGTTTTCGCGGGGGTCCTGCTGATGCTGATTGTCCTGCTGGTCGCCCCCCTGGCCGCCTACCTGCCCAAGGCCACCATGGCCGGCGTGCTGTTCATCGTGGCCTGGGGACTGATCGATTTCTCGCGTATCAGGCACATCCTGCTCACCTCGCGCCGTGAGACCTCCGTGCTGGCCGTGACCTTCTTCAGCGCACTGTTCCTGGAACTCGAATTCGCCATCTTCGCCGGGGTCCTGCTGTCCCTGGTGCTGTACCTGGAGCGTGTTTCCAAACCTGCCATCCGCCGCCGTGTACCGGATCCCCGGCTGCCCAAACGGCCGCTGGTCACCGACCCCAGCCTGCCCGAATGCCCGCAGCTGCGCATCGCCCGTATCGACGGTTCGATCTTCTTTGGCTCCGTCACCCGCATACAGGAAACCTTCGACCTGTTCCGGGAGAACCGGCCGGAGCAGAAACACCTCGCCATCGCTGCCCAGGGCATCAACTTTGTCGATTTACAGGGCGGCGAAGCACTGGCCGAAGAGGCCAAACGCCGCGCACAGATGGGTGGCGCCCTGTACATCATCAATATCAAAAAGGGACTCTGGGACGCGCTGGAAAAATGCGGCTGCCTGGACGAAATCGGCGCAAATCACGTATTCCAGGGAAAATCCGCCGCCATTCATGCCATCTACCAGAAGCTCGACAAATCCATCTGCGCCGGCTGCGACAAGCGTATCTTCAAGGAGTGCCAGGCGGAATTCGGTCGTCCCGAGTCTCAACCGTCCTGGCAGTCATGATGCCCTGTATCGAACACGACAGGCCGCCCAAACCAGACCGTACGGAGTACTGCATGCGTTATCTCTCATTGACCAGCCTGATCTTCAGCCTGTTTTTCACCACCATACCGGCCGTGCATGCCGGGAATGCCCACTGGCCGGTGGAAATCTACGACGTCATGGATAACCAGAAACTGGTTGTTTTTCTCGCCAACGAAGACATTGCCGAGAGCCCGAAATGGCAACCGGCCGAGGGTGGACCGCCGGTATCGATTGCGGATGCACTGGAATATGCCCGCAGCTGGATCGAGCAGGAACCACAGCTGAAAGGGGCCAAAGTGCACGAAATCGAACTCAAACCTCTGCACGAGCACGAGAGCGAAAACCGCTGGTATTACCTGTTGCAGCTGCGCAGCGAAAGCGACGGTAAAACCACGGCCAATTACATCGCCATCCTGTTCAACGGCAAGGTCGTCCCCGCCATCGTCGAACCGGCATCGATCAAGTAGACGCCGTTTACGACCCCGTTATACAGGCACCATCGTAAACCACGGCATCGTCACCAAACTGTTCTTTTAACTGTTCCAGCAGCGGGCAGGGAATGCCCTTCACTGCTTTCAGACTGACCCGTTTCAGCTCACCGAAATCCCGCAGCAGCGCAATGCTGTCCAGTGGATTGCCATCGAGGATAATACGGGCCAGCCCCGTCAAACCGCGCAATGGAGTAAGTGACCGGATCCGGTTGCGGGCAAGATCGAGCTCGATCAGGTCCGACAGCGCCGCCAGGGGCGCGATGTCAACAATCCGGTTGTCCGGGAGATACAGGTTTTCAAGTTGCGTCAGCGCTTGCAGGCCGTTCAGCTGCACGACCTGGTTATAACCCAGGTCCAGCTCCCTTAAGCCGGACAGGGTTCCGAGCGCCTGCAAACGGGTAATCCCGTTGTGACTGAGGTCCAGCACCAGCAAAGAGTGCGCAACTCCCAGGGGTGCAATATCCGTCAATCGGTTGTGGGCAAGCGACAGAACGTGCAGATCCGGAAAACGCCTGATCCAGGCAACGTCATGGATCCGGTTATGATCCAGGTTCAGGTGAGTTACGGTCAGGTAGGCATCGCCTCCCGGTATGACGTCTATCCGGTTGTACCCAAGGTCGAGTCGTGCCAGCCTCTCCAGCGTCCCGAGGGGCGCGATATCCACGATCGCATTGTGCGCCAGGTCGAGTTCCTCCAGGTTTACCAGTTGTTCGATACCGGACAGGTCAGCAATCGGTCGGCCCTCCGGGTTGACGCATTGCAGGCGGTCGACATGCCCGGCGTCCGTCCAGCCGTTCCTGCGGGCTGTGGTGCGCACGCAGTCCTGCAGTACCGCATCGGTAAATGACAGCTTTTCGATCGCCGTGTAAACGCTGGAGGAGTCGGTGCAGCCATTCAGGAGAACTACAGCTACCACCAGGATCAAATTCGTGAAGCGCATGCCGGGATTATAACCTCATGTGTGACAGGGGAAGCCCGCACCTCTCCTCTTTCGTCATGCCGGCATGACGGACGGATCAGAACCTCCCGGAAACCTTCAGGTGCCTGTAATAGCCGTGACTCACGGCCGGGCACGGCCACTTGACCGCACGCTGAGAGCCTGGAATCAGGGCACCTGGTACTACCGGGTATAGTATAGCCGGGTTGGGGTCGCCCGGCATGGGTCTACATGGAAAGTACGTGTGCAAGCCTGCGGGTTGATACGGAACATTAAAAGGGTAACCACAAACTCCGTTACGCCAGCGGCTATCAGGGCCGATGCCGGGGTTCTGCCGGGTTGCCGTGATCAACCGGCGGGTTAATTACGTCCGGGGCGTGTTAGAATTCTCCCGCTAACCCACTACCGCACAGACACCCCTATGGCGCTGATCAACGGCCTTCATTTCAATAATCTTCGTGGCGATATCTATGGCGGCCTGACCGCCGCCGTTGTCGCGCTGCCACTGGCCATGGCCATGGGGGTAGCGTCCGGAGTGGGGCCGATTGCGGGCATGTACGGCGCTATTTTCGTAGGCTTCTTCGCCGCCCTGCTTGGCGGAACCCCCGCCCAGGTATCCGGACCGACCGGCCCGATGACCGTGGTCATGGCGGCCATCTTCCTGCAGTACACCGGCATGTTCCCGGATGACCCCGCACACGGCGCCGCACTGGCCTTTACCGTGGTGATGCTCGGCGGGCTTTTCCAGATCGGAATGG